>JARRRC010000025.1:0-11961 GCA_037381105.1 Desulfobacterales bacterium | reverse complement strand
GGGCCGGATGCCAGCAAAAATACGGTAAATCAAAGCCTAAAGCCAGACAAGCCTGTAAAAGATTCTGACCTTCTTTAACAGTATATGGTTTTCCTTCGATATAGATGGTTACCATGCGCTATCTCCAGGGGCAGCGCCTTTCGTGAATATGGCGTTTGAAATCGTCCTCAAAATATTTCAGTGCGCTCTGCAAAGGTTCCATAGCTCCGGGCGCCAGGGCGCAGAAGGTGTGGCCAAGCGTTATCAGACGGGCGTGCAGCTTGAGACGCTCAATGTCTCCGGGTTTCCCTTCTCCCTGCTCGATGGCTTTGAGGATCTTGGCCGTCCATGGCAGCCCCTCCCTGCAAGGAGTGCACCAGCCGCAGGATTCCTGGGCAAAAAAGTGCATCATATTGCTCACCAGCCCCACGATGCAGGTCCGGTCGTCGATCACCACCAAGGTCCCGGTACCCAGCCGGCTGCCGGCCTCTTGCATGGAATTGAAATCCATCTGAACATCGAGGTGCTCGGCCGTCAACAGATCCGTTGATGCGCCGCCGGGCAGTATGGCCCGAACGGACAGACCGTCTTGCATGCCGCCGGCATGTTCTTCCAGAATTTCCCTGATGGTGGTTCCCAGGGGCAACTCCCAGGCACCCGGCCGCCGCACTTTTCCGCTGGCGCCGTAAATTTTGGTGCCGCCGTCCGGAACGCGGCTTAAATTCCTAAACCAGGCAGGCCCGTGAAGAATGATGTGAGAAACGTTAGATATGGTTTCCACATTGTTGAAGGCCGTGGGTCTGCCCCAGAGCCCGACCACCGGCGGGAAAGGCGGTTTGGCCCGCGGAAGGGCCCGCTTTCCCTCCAGCGCGTTTAAAAGTGCGGTTTCTTCCCCGCATATGTACCGTCCGGCGCTCTCATGAAGATAGAGATCCAAATTAAAACCGGAACCCAGGATATTTTGGCCCAGGTACCCTTTTTCATAGGCCTCATTTATGGCCTTTTTCAGTCTGCGGCCCGATGTCACATAAGCTCTTCGGAGAAAAATATAGGCGATTTCGGCCTGGACGGCATAGGCGGCGATGATCATTCCTTCGATCAACTGGTGGGGATCTCCCTCCATGAGCAACCGGTCCTTGAATGTCGCAGGCTCCATCTCATCGGCGTTGACCACGAGGTATTTTGGCCGCGGGGCATCGTCGCCCATGGGCACAAAGCTCCATTTGCGGCCGGTGGGGAAACCGGCACCACCACGGCCCCGGAGGTTTGATTCCTGGACCAGGGAAGTCACCTTGTCCGGTGCCAATTGAGTCAGTGCCTTTCGAAGCCCTTGATACCCGCCGGCTTTTTCATACTCCTGAAGAGTCAGGGGGGGCTGTCCGGGCCGGATATTCTGTGTCAACGGTTGTTCCAAAGGGATCTCTTTTCATTTAAATGACGCCAGGATTTCGTCGATTTTTTCAGCATCGAGTTCACCGTAAAGTTGCTCGTCGATCATCATCACGGGTGCCCGGTCGCAAGCCCCTAAACAGACTTGAGGCAGAAGCGTAAAGCGGCCATCTTCGGTGGTCTCGCCGAAGTCTATGCCCAGCCTCTCTTTCAGATGATTCGCAATGGTATCGTACCCCATAATCCAGCAACTGACGCTGTCGCAAACCAGAATAACATGCCGGCCCACAGGCCGGCGGAAAATCAAGTTATAAAAGGTGGCCACGGCATCCAGGTCCGACGGCGACATCTCCAGCACTTCAGCCACATCATTCAGCACTTCGTCGGATACCCATCCACGATGCTTTTGCACGATTTTCAAAGCTTCAATGCTGGCTGCTTTTTTCAATTCGTAGTGGTCTGCTACGACCTCGATCTCTTTTTTCTCCTGCGCAGTCAGCATAATTCATATTCCGGATCTTTTAAGGGGTTCATGTTCAGCGATCCACGTCGGCCATAACGTAATCGAGGTTGCCCAGGATCGCCAGCAGGTCGGGCACCATCAGCCCTCGACTGATGGCCGGAATGATTTGCAGGTGTGCAAAGGAAGGGGTTCGTATCCGGGTCCGATAGGAGTGGATGCCGCCGTCGCTGATCAGATAATAACTGTTGTTGCCTTTGCTGGCCTCTACTCCCACACAAGCCTCGCCGGGAGGAATCACAGGTCCCCAGGTAACCCCTAAAAAATGATTGATCAATGTTTCGATGTCCGCAAGGGTGTGCTCTTTGAGCGGTGGCGTGGTCAAAGGGTGATCGGCCTTGTAAGGCCCGCTCGGCATTTGGTCCACACACTGCTCGATGATGCGAAGACTCTGCCGGATCTCCTCGACGCGCACCAGGGTTCGATCGTAGCAGTCGCCGTTTCGGGCGGTGGGGATATCGAACTCGAACTGCTCATAGCCGGAATATGGCCGTTTTTTGCGAAAATCCCATTCCAGACCGCACGCTCTCAACCCCGGACCGGTCACCCCCCAGTCCAATGCCTGTTCCAGAGTATAGCTTCCGATGCCCTGATTACGCATCTTGAAAATGCGGTTGCCCAGGATCATCTTGTCATACTCCTTCATGCGGCCGTCCATAAAACGAAGAAAATGACGCACCATCTCATCCCATCCCACAGGCAGATCCTGGGCCACGCCGCCGATGCGAAACCAGCTGGGGTGCAAACGGCCGCCGGTAATTGCCGTGATGATATCTAAGATGCGTTCACGGTCGTTGAACATGAAGAAGACCGGCGACATGGCACCAATATCCTGGACAAAAGTACCGTACCAGACCAGATGGCTGGAGATTCTAAAAAATTCCGCCAGCATGATCCGGATGACCTTGACACGATCAGGGACTTTTATCCCGGCCAGTTTTTCCACCGTCAAAACATAGGGCAGATTGTTCATCACGCCACCCAGATAGTCGATGCGATCGGTGTAGGGAATATAGGTATGCCAGGTTTGGCGCTCGCCCATCTTTTCGGCGCCGCGATGGTGGAATCCGATCTCGGGCACCGCATCCACTATTTCTTCCCCATCCAGTTGCAGGGCAATACGGAACACACCGTGGGTGCCGGGATGTTGGGGGCCCAGATTGAGAAACATCAGATCCGTGCCTTCTCTCCGGCTGGCCATTTTGTACTTCTCCGGATGAAAGCGCAGGGCTTCTTCTTCGCGGAGTTGCTTTTCCACCGGCAGCTGAAACGGTCCCATTTCCGTCGCACGGGCAGGATGCTCCTTACGAAGGGGATGGCCTTCCCATGTTAGCGGCAGAAGAATGCGTCGTAAATAGGGATGTCCGTCAAATCCGATGCCGAACATATCCCATACTTCCCTTTCATACCAATTGGCCGTGGGCCAGATGTCCGTAATCGAAGCCATACAGGGATACTCCCCCCGGAGGGGCACCTTGATGCGAATGTCTTCATTTCGTTCGATTGAAAGCAGGTGGTAGACCACACTGAAGTCGCTTTCGGGCTGGTTCGGCCGATGGGACCGCCATCGCTCGTCAATGGCGGTCAGATCGTAGAGCATCCGATATGGCCGGTCGACTTGGCTTTTAAGATATCTTAGAATGCCGGGAATCTGCTCGCCGGAACACCAGACAGTCGGGATATCGTCGCAGGTCGCCTGCTCCAAAAGGACGGCGTCGGCAAATTGTTCACGAAGTGCATCCACGATGTGCATCGAAGGATTCATAAACACCTGCTTTTCATCTTTCAAAGGCCTCTCCAATATAAAAAACCCCGGACAATTTTCCGATCTGACTGTCAAACAGTGTCCGGTGGTCGTAAAACCGTTGCCTTTTGCCGTTCCGCCTGCCGGGTATCGCGCGTGGAAGGCAAAGACACCCGGTGCACCCCCTGGGGACCGGCGACCCAGCTCAGGGGCCGCTTTTCCCTGCCGACAGCCTCCTGAAGCATCGTTAATCCATGCATAAAGGCCATTGGACTTGGCGGGCAGCCCGGGACATAAACATCCACCGGAAGAAATTTATCCACGCCCTGAACAACGCTGTAAATATCATACATGCCTCCGGAGTTGGCGCATGATCCCATAGAGATGACCCACCGCGGCTCCATCATCTGTTCATAGAGACGTTGGATAACCGGCGCCATCTTGATGAATGGCGTCCCCGCAATAATCATCAGATCCGATTCGCGCGGCGTACCCCGAATCACTTCAGCTCCGAATCGAGCAATGTCGTAACGGCTGGTAAGACTGGTGGCCATTTCCACGTAGCAGCATGAAAGGCCGAAGTTGAACGGCCAGATAGAGTTCTTGCGTCCCCAGGCAATCAAGTCCTGGAGTTTGGATAAAATAAGATTACGGCTTACCGCCTCTTCGATGGTATCGGCCAAGGCGGAATGTGTTTTCGTGGGCTCCATATGCCGGCTCATGTTAATAATACTCCTATACGCTGGAATCGGCCGATGCACCATCAGAAAACGATGGTTCCTTACCGCTTGCCTTTAATATAACTTTCTAACTGATCGATGATTTCTTCTTTATGTTCGATGATGGTTTTGACAAGGTCGCCAATGGAAATAATGCCGATCAGTTTGTCGTCTTCAAACACCGGCAGGTGTCTGACCCGTTTGTTGCTCATCAGTTCCATACATCCTTCGACGTCCTCCTCAGGACCGATGCGGATTAAATCGGCATTCATGATTTCACGCACCGTCACCTCCTTGGAGAATTTGCCCTTTAAGACGATCTTGCGCGCATAATCTCTTTCCGAAATCAGTCCTACTGCGGTGTCACCCTCCATCACCATCAAGGCACCCACATTTTTGTCCGCCATCATTTTCAGCGCTTCGTAAACATGAGCATTCGGCGAAATGGAGTAAACCTGAAAACCCTTCTCATTCAGGATATCTATGACCCTTCTCATGAATCAATTTCCTTTTTTTCGGGGTATCTTTGTGTTTCCTGTGATTGTGCCTGTTGCCGCTGTTTTGCCGTCTTCCAGTCGAGGGCTCCTACCCGCCACAAATAAAACAGCGTCAGGGCGAGAAAGCCGATAAAAACAACAATTTCCACGTAACCGGACCATCCCAGTCTCCGCACCGAACCGGCCCAGGCAAAAATGAAGACGGCTTCCAGATCAAAAATGACGAAAAACATGGCCATCAGATAAAATTTTACGTCAAAACGAATACGCGCCGATCCGGTCGGGATAATACCGGATTCGTATGGATCACCGGTGGTTCTTTCCCTGTGGCGCTGTCCCAGCAGTGCCGATAAAGCGATCATGCCGGTGACCAATACGACGGCGGCCGCCAAAAAAACCAAAAGCGGCCATAACATAAATGTATTCCCCATCTGGTCGGTCAAATCAGCACTTCCTTTTTAGGATATCGTTGTAAATAAAAAGCAATTAAAATCGGGGTTAAAGAACTGAGGTTTTTAATGATGTGTGACGGCCGGGGATGAGCATCAATATTTAGAACTGCCACTGATAAGGCGATAATTCCAACCGGCTTCAGGCGTTTAAAATTAAAATATCAAATGGAAGTCTTATTGTCAAGACAGCTTTTAACGACCGTCGGATAAAAACAACCGATATTGCCGCTTACCACCATATTAAGACAATAATGAGAGCAGCAGCCATCAGCACAGCCGATTGATAGCGATAGTTATAATACCAAACCAGATTTTTAAGCTGCCGGGACTCTCGGCGCCAAAAACTGCGGTTCCACGTCAGGGCGGCAAGCTGATGGTCAGACGGCTTGGTCGTGATGAGACTGGTGCCCATGAATATCATGCCGCTGACCAGGGTCATCAGGCCGCAGGCATACAGGAACTGGATCTGATAAACACCGGCAATCTCGTTGAAAACCCAGCCCAAAAGACCGATAGGAATACCCGCTGCGAGGGTCACCGTAGCTGCTGTGGCGGTGCCCCGATGCCAAAAAATGCCGAACATGAAAATAACCACCACCGGCGGTGTGATATAAGCGAGAATGGATTGCAGATATTGCCACAGGGACGGAAATCGGGCGATTTGAGGGGCCCACAGAGCCGACAGAAACATAAAACCGATGGTTGCCGCTTTTCCGGTCCGGACCAGTGCGGGCTCTGACAGACGCGGGTAAAAATGCTTCACGAAATCCATGGTAAACAACGTTGCAGCCGAGTTGAAGATCGATTCCAGACTGGAAAGAATGGCTGCCGCCAGAGCCGCCAACATGAGGCCGCGCAGTCCGATGGGCAGCAGGTCGAAAGCCAGCAGGGGAAACACCATATCCGGGTTGTCCAGGTTTTGGTAGATCGTCTGGGCCATTACGCCCGGCAGGACCAGGATAAACAGGTTGGGCAGCTTGAGCAGCCCGGCCAGCAGCGATCCCCGGCGGCCGTGTTCCAGGGAGCGGGCACCCAATGCCCGCTGAATGACAAACTGGTTGGTGCACCAGAAGTAAAGCCCCACGATCAAAACACCTGTAAAAATACCCGGCCAGGGCAAAACAGGGTCAGAGGCCGGCTGGATCAGGCTCAAGTGCGCCGGCGCCACTGCTTGTTTAAACGCCTCCCAGGAAGAGAGACGCTTGAAGGTCATAACGGAGATCACGGTACCGCCAACCAAAATCAACAGGGCTTGAACCGTATCGTTGAGTACTACGGCATCCAAACCGCCGAAGAAGATATACACCCCGGCAATCAGTGCGCTAACCGCAACTGTCTGCCACAGCGGAAAATTTGGAAACAGCACCTGCATCACCATGGCGCCGGCATAGAGTGCGGCAGCAGCGTCAATGAAGATGTTGGCCAGAAGTAAAAAGCAGGAGAAAAATAACTTGGCATGATGGTTGTAGCGCTTTTCCAGAAACTGGGGCGCGGTAAATACCCTGGACTCCAAGTAAAAGGGCAGGATGAAAGTGATAAACAAAATCAGGATGGCTACAGGCAGCCACTCATAATTGTAAACGGCGATGCCGTTCAGGTAGCCGCTGCCGGGCAGGCCCACGAAGGTGCTGCCGCTCATGTTGGAAACGTAGAAAGAGAGGCCGATGAAAGTCCAATGAATGTTGCGCCCTCCCAGAAAATAGCCTTCCGTGTCGCCCTGCCGCCGCTTGCGGACAATGTACCATCCGAAAATGATGCGGCTGCCGAGAACGTAAACGATCAGAATCGCCAGGTCCAGAGTTGTAACCGTTAATTTGGGCACGGACATCAGTCTTCTGGTTTAAAAGCCGGAGCCGGTTTTCCACTTGGACCGAGGTATCGAATAAACCAGTAAATGGCCCCGAGGTCTTCATCGCTCATTGCATTAAGAATGGGGTGCGGCATGGGCGGCCTGCTCTTTAATGTCTTTGCCATTTTTATCCATTCTTTTTCTTTTAACGCGTTGATTAAAAGCCGAAGATTCGACCCATAAGATGTTCCTTGCGGTCCCCGCCATCCGATGGTATCACCCGTCAACCATTTATTTTCCGGAATGTTTCCTTTTGATTTTAAATATCCGGCAGTGTGGCAATCATTGCATCCTAATTTATTAATCAGACGTCGCCCTTTTTCAACGAGTCCCATCTTAAAGTAAAAGTCGGGGTTGTTTTTCGATGCTTTTGTCGTATCAGACTGTGCTGAATTCCAAAAAAAGAACCCGGATAAGATAAAACTTGTAACAACAATACAGGCAAGTTTGAATTTCATTGGCATTGTTTCCTTCAAAAAAGGCGCTATGAACCACGACATCTCGGGGCGACCCAATATTTAAGGATGTACGAAGTCTTTGAAATCGGATAAACATCCGTGCAGCATATTCTTAATATCGGGTCGCTGTGTAACATGATATTTAAAGACAAGCATCACGTTTACGTGGAAAGCGTCTTGATAAGTACGCCGATATAGAACCTGGCATGGCTCAAGGGTGCGGCCATATTTGCCCGATGATTGGCCAGGATGCCGCCAAGGGAGCTGTTGGTGATGATCCACGGATGGATTTCAGCCGCATGATGGCATGATTCAATGGCATGGTGAAGCGTATCGATCCCCAGCCGGGAATCTATGGTTCCTCTGAAATCTTCAAGCACTCCCTCAAGGATGGAACCCATGGCGGTGGCAACACCTTTGGCATAGAAAAAATAATCGTCGGCCTTAAAAAAACTGACCGAACTGCCGTCGTCCTCTTTGTCTTTAACCAGATTTTCCTCGCAGCTTCCCAGCAAGTCTTCAAAATCCATCAGCAAGGGGATTAAATTATCCGTCCGGGTGTGAAATTTGGCCTCTCCCTTTTCAAGCCTTTTCATATAGATCCTGAGCTCCATGAGGCTGTCGTTGTATTTGGCTTCCGGAGACGGGAACCAGTATTTACGGGCCTTGATCATCAGCCAGTTCATGGCGTTTTCAAGATTTTCGTCAAATGCCGCGGTGGCGCCGGTTCTGGATATCCGTTCGGTCAGGGCAACAACGGTACGGCGCGTCACTTCAAGAACCCCCAGCTGATAATTGTTGATGTTGTCCGTGAAATCCAAAATATCATTGGGCCGCCACCCATAGAATCTTTCATTCAGCTCATAATCAAGAGGCGCTATGGTGGCTTTGACAAACGCCACCCCCACGGCTGAAGGGCTGACTTCCTCGGCTTCGGGAGCTCTATGAACCGGCTCTTTATGCGCTTCGGCAGTCTTTTTTTCGTGGGTTGCGGGCGCAGGATGTTCGGGTTTTTTCTCAAGGCCCTCATGGGTGGGAGCCGGTGCGGGGTGTTTTAAGGCTTCTGCCTTTTGTGACGGCGCCGGCGTCTCGTTCACCGGGGCCTGCGCTTCATGGGCCGAAGCCGGTGTCTTGTGCGTCGGGGCCTGCGCTTCATGGGCCGAAGCCGGTGTCTCATGCGTCGGTGCCGCTGTCTCAGTCTCGGAGCCCGTCATCGAATGTTCCGGAGCTTGAACGTGGCTCGGGGTTTCTTCAACCTCCTGTTCGGCCAGATGAACGACTTGATTCGCCTTGACCACGCCGACGAGCTTGTTGAAATTGTCGATGACCGGTACTGCCGGCAATCCGTGACGGTCAATAAGCGATTTGACCATTTTTGTATCAATGCCGGTGCGGACGGAATAGATATCGATGCTCATAAAATCCTTGAGCGGGGTTTCCGAAGAAGCTAACAGCAGCAGGTTTGTGGTAATGATTCCGACAAGTGTTCCATTCTCATCCACCACAAACATTTGACCGGCCTGTTTTATTCCGTGGTGGGTATTTTTAAGGTATTTAATCGCTTCATGAGCGGTCAGATCCTTATCCAAAGCGATGAAATCCCTTGTCATGATGCTGCCGGCTGTGTGTTTGTCGTATTCTGAAGGAAGGGATGTCGTTTCATGGCCTTTTTCTTCTGTTAAAGTGTGTGACGACTTTTCTTCAACGGCCTTGTCCAAGGTTTCCGGCAGCAGGCTGCTTTCGGAGGATTCATGGACCATCTGCCCCTCGGATTTCAGTGCTGTTTCAATTTCGGATTTCAGTGCTGTTTCAATTTCGGCTGGTTTTTCAAAATACCCGAGAATGGCGCCGACGCCCCATATGACGGCCACGCCGATCAGGGTAAAAAAGATAATTCGTTTGGCGGCAAATCGCCTGAATTCAGAATTATCGTTATGATCATTTTCTCCATGCTTTGAACTTTCCATAATATCTCCGTTTAGGATTTCGGGTTTGTCTCATTTATATCGTGCCCAGCCAGAAATCGTAGATTTTGGTTTAGGACAAGGCCGCAGCGTTTTTGAAACCACAGGCGTAGCCCGCGCTACGTCGGGGATTGCAAAAAAGCGAGAACGCCGTCCCGAGCCAAAAGATGCCATTTATAGATGGGCACTAAAATCTTTATTGATATTGAGAATAAATTTCAAGGAAAATATTACCCCATATGTTTTTGCACGAGATAGAGGCTTTCATATGCAAGGCACTTAAGGACGAAGCCATAGTAAAAACTATTGCGAGTCCTTTATAACGCGGGGAGATGGAAGCCTCACGCTCGTGCAAAGTTATCTGTTTCTTAGTTTACGAATATCACCGATACGGATGGTGACATTCTGTGCATCAAAATATTCGATCAACGGAATCAAATACTTCCGGGAAACCCCGGTCATTTCCTTAAATTCCGGCGTTGAAATTTCTCCATGGGTTTTAAGGAATTCAACCAGTCTCTGCTGCAAATCCTTGACGGCGTCCGAATAAAAATAAAGATCCTCTTTGGCTTTCACAATCAATCCTTCGTTCATGAGAAGGGTGATCACATCTTTGGCCAGGGATGCTTCGATGTCGAAGGTTTTTTTGAGATCTTTAAAATACGGCGGGGTCAGCCCGTTATTGCGGTAGGCACTCAGAACCTTGTCCTTGATATCCGCCTGATCCACACCCAGTGAAACTTTATGGGAGGTCATGCGAACCGAGTTGTCTTCACTGACAACCGCGTTGTCTTTGATCATCTGATTCAGCATCAGGTTAAAAACCCTTGAATTCAGCATGTCCGGGAATTTGGATTTCAACTCTTCTTTTGACATGCCGGCCTTCAAAGGATTGACCTTATGAAAGCTGCTTAAGTATTCGAATGTTTCTGCTTTGAAGGTATCAAAGCTTTTCCGGTGTATGTATATCTGGTTTTCTCTGTCCGCCAGAATGATTTCACGCTTTGACAACAGATCCTGAACAATCTGCTGGAGCTGTTTTTCGTGCAGGCTGGTCATGATTTTAAGATCGGCATGGGCCACTCCCCGATACCCGGACTCTCGCACGTGATAGGAAATGATCTCATCGGAACCGTGCGTCATCAACCCGGTTAATCCTTCAATGACATCGGGCCTAAACCGTTTGTGCTTTTGAGGAATCGGGTTGAGAACATTCCCGCCGCCGATGGTTCGTACCGGGGAATAGCTTCGGATCACAAAGTGGTCATCTTTTATAACCGTCACCGGCGAATCAACGCGCATCTGCGCCAGAGCGGTTTCACCGGGTAGCAGTTCCTCCCTGTCGAGGAGCACGACAATGCCGAGAACCTCACTGGTCCCGGTGTGAAACCTTACCCGGTTGCGATTTTTAAGGGGCTTTCGATTACTTTTCAGGTAGTTTAGCGATACATCGATCATATAACTCGGTTTTAAAGCCCCGGGCTTTGACAACACATCGCCGCGGTTGACAACCGCCTTCTCAAGCCCTTGAAAGTTGATGGCCGTCCGCATGCCGGCTTCGGCTGTGGCAACGCTTTGGTTGTGAACCTGTAGACCCCGGACTTTCGATGAGATCCCGGAAGGATACAGCATCACGGTATCACCGACCTGAACATGCCCTGATATCAACGTGCCGGTAATTACGGTACCGAATCCCTTCATGGTAAAAACACGGTCCACCGGCAGCCGAAACAGGCTGGAAGGCGGCCGGCCGGGCAATTTGGCGCTCAACTCGTCCAGGGTCCGGATGAATTCCGGTATGCCTGCGCCGGTTAAGGAAGAAACCGGTATAATCGGGGCCCCTTCCAAAAATGTCCCCCTGACAAAATCCCGGATATCTTCTATGACCAATTCAAGCCATTCTTCATCCACAAGGTCGGTTTTGGTCAAAACCACAAGACCGTGCCGGATATCCAGCAGGGTGCAGATTTCCATATGTTCCCGGGTCTGGGGCATAACCCCTTCGTCCGCTGCAATGACCATGGAAACGATATCGATTCCGGTGGCGCCGGCCACCATATTCTTTACAAATTTTTCATGACCCGGAACATCCACAATGCCCAGATGTTGTCCGCTGGGAAGATCCAGATGAGCGAACCCCAGTTCAATGGTGATGCCGCGACGCTTTTCTTCCTTTAACCGGTCGGTGTTGATGCCGGTGATCGCCTTGATCAGCGCCGTCTTTCCATGGTCGATGTGCCCGGCGGTTCCGAGGATAATCTGTTTCAATGGCTAAGCTCTCCTTGAAAAGCTAAAATATCAGACAGGATTCACAAGATTAATACGATTTTTTACGAACGTTTTAAATTTTAGGTATTAAGTTTTAAGTATCTGTTAAAATAATTAATTTT
>JARRRC010000024.1:0-12402 GCA_037381105.1 Desulfobacterales bacterium | reverse complement strand
CCGACAAAATCCGCTCGAACTCCATGGACGTCACCACATTGGGATGACGGGTGTAATTGTACGTGTCGTGCACTCCCGGATCATACACATCCGCTCCCGGCGCCAAAATGATCGAACCCACCTCGACCTCTATGCTTTCGTCCTGCTGGGTATGATCAATGGCATTCACCCCGCAAAACTCGGTGCAAATTTTGCATCCGCCGGTTTTAAAATGCACGCATTTGGTGCGATCAATCACCGGCGTGTTGGGCACCGCCTGGGCATAAGGGACATAAACCGGTTTTCGGCCTTTTAACCCTTCATCGTATTCCGAAGGAATCGGTTTAAGGGTATGTGTGGTGATGTGCTCTTTAATCTTATCCATATTAATATGCCCTGTTGGGCAGACAAATGCACATGCGCCACAAGCCATGCAAACGTCGGTTTGAACATGAAACGGCGTATCGACCTTGAATTCCAGACCCCGTCCCGTGAGGCTGATGGCGCCGTTTCCCATCCTTTCACAGACTCGCGTACACAGACCGCAGAGAATGCAATCATCGTCTTCGGTTTTAAACCGCGGCTCTTTTATACCGTACTGATCCGCAAGGTTCCTGATAACAGGAACGTTCGGGCAGCGGGCCAACAGCATCTCCACTATCAGTTTACGAATTTTGTGGATATCCTCGGTGTCGGTTTTGATCTCCATACCTTCCCAGATCGGGTAGTTGCAAGCCGTAACATATCTGACCCGTTCGCCATAGTGCATCTCCACGATACAAAGCCGGCACATGCCCGCGGGTTCAAAAGCCTTATGGTAACACAAGGTCGGAATCTCAACCCCGTACTCTTGAGCCACTTGGAGGAGATATTGTCCTTTCTTCCCTTTTACTTCCTTACCATTGAGCGTAAACGTAATCATAGGGTTTTAACCTTTTTATGGCCTAAGATTATTTAATGACAATCGCATCGAATTTACATCCGTCATAACAAATGCCGCATTTGATACATTTTTCCCTATCCAGATGATGAACCTTTTTCTTCTCGCCAACGATGGCCTGTTCCGGGCATTTTCGCGCACATAATGTGCAGCCCGTACATTTTTCCGCGTCGATTTCATAGTAAAACAGCGGCTTACAGACGCCGGCAGGACATTTTTTATCCCTGATGTGGGATTCATATTCGTCGCGGAAATAACGGATGGTGGTGAGTACCGGATTCGGGGCCGAAGTCCCCAGGCCGCAAAGGGAGGCTTTTGCCACCATATCCCCGATTTCTTCCAAAAGTTCGATGTCCCCGTCTTTTCCGTTTCCCGCACAAATCTCCGTTAAAACCTCCAGCATATGTTTGATCCCTTCCCGGCAGGGATTGCACTGACCGCAGGATTCTTCTTTTAAAAAATCAAGAAAATAACGGGCCACGTCCACCATGCAGGTGTCCTGGTCCATGACGATCATGCCGCCGGAGCCCATCATGGAACCCACCTGGGTCAATTCATCAAAATCGACCCCCATATCCAAAAACTGCTCCGGAATGCATCCGCCGGAAGGACCGCCGGTTTGAACCGCTTTAAATTTCTTCTTTTTGGGAATCCCCCCGCCGATGTCATAAATAATGGTTCTTAAACTCGTGCCCATGGGCACTTCCACCAAACCGGTGTTCACCACTTTTCCCACCAAAGAAAAGATCTTGGTTCCCTTGCTGTTCTCCGTCCCGATGGAAGCATACCAATCCGCACCGTTATTGATAATCACCGGCACATTGGCCCAGGTCTCCACATTGTTCAACAAAGAAGGATTTTCTCGAAACCCCTTTTCCACGGTATGGATGTATTTTGCCCGGGGCCGGCCGGGATTGCCTTCAAGCGACGCCATTAATGCGGTGGATTCACCGCAAACAAAGGCGCCCCCGCCCCGGCTGATATGAATATCAAAATCAAACCCCGATCCTAGAATATTTTCTCCCAGAAGACCCAGTCTCCTGGCATTTTTCAATGCAAATGAAAAGTTCTTTACGGCCAAAGGATACTCATGCCGGACATAGACATATCCTTCATGAGACCCCACGGCAATCGCGCCGATAATCATCCCTTCCAAAACACTGTGGGGATTTCCTTCCAGCAAACTCCGGTCCATGTAAGCCCCGGGGTCGCCTTCATCCGCGTTGCAAATGACATAACGGTCGCCGTCATGCCGGGCGCACGTCGCCCATTTAATGCCTGTGGGAAATCCGCCGCCGCCGCGGCCTCTTAATCCCGATTTTTTGACCTGATCGATAATCTCTTCCGGCTTCATATCGAAAAGCGCCTTTTCCAGCGCCGAATACCCCCCCACCGATATGTAGTCCTCAATACTGGTGGGATCGATCAAGCCGTTGTTACCGAAAATGATCCTTTTCTGGAGTTTATAAAACGGAATATCGTGTTCATGGGAAATTCTTTTTTTGCTCGCAGGGTCTTTAAAAATCAGCGATTTGACCAAATTACCGTTTTTAATGGTTTCTTCTACGATATCGGGAATGTGTTCTTCTTTTACCTGGGGGTAAAAGATGCCTTCAGGATGGACAACCAGGATCGGTCCTTTTTCACAAAACCCGTGACAGCCCGAAAGTTTAACTTCGACATCGTCTTGCATGTCGTGTTTGGCCAATTCCGCTATCAGCGCCTCATGGACTTTTGCCGTTCCATAAGCGCCGCAGCCGGAACCCGCACACAGGGAAACTAATCGCTTTCCTTTTTCCCGGCTGGTTGCTTTTAGAGAATTTCTCAGTTCTTCCAGGGCCTCTTTATTTTCCAATTTTGTCGCGGCCTGGTCCGGCCTCCATTGCTCCATAGGTTTAAGAGACATTTTCATTATACCCTTTAATGGTTTTTACCGCAGTCGCCCTGTCAAGGCCGCCGTGGGTCTCCTGGTTTACCGTAATCACAGGTCCCGATGCACAGCATCCGATGCACCGCACCGCCTCTAAAGTAAACAAAAGATCATCGGTCGTCTCACCTTCTTTAACATGAAGATGGTCCTGTAATGCCTCCATAATCTTATCGGCACCCCGCACATGGCAGGCGGTTCCGGTGCAAACGTTCACAATGTATTTTCCTCTGGGCTCCAAACTGATGGTTTTATAAAAGGTGGCGACACTGTAAATCAGGCTTTTTCGCACCCCCAGTTTCTCAACCAAGACAGGAATCACTTCAGGCGGAACATAATTATAAATATCACTGATATCCTGCATGATCATCAACAAAGCTTCCCGGCTCGCATCATATTTTTGAATAATCTGATCGATTTCATTCCAATCGATTGTCGCTAAATTCTCCATAAATATCAAACTCCTTCGCTTAACATCGTCTTGGGAGATGAAGCTTTCATGCCTGAAAGAGCCGCAGGTTCCACCTTTCGCCGGCGCTTCTCGGCAGGGTAAGGATAAATTTTATCCGTCCCCGTCGCCCCCGAATTAAAGAACGGGGCTTGCGAAGCGCGCGCCGGTCAAATCATACCTGAGCTTCATACATCACCGGACAGTTTTCGATACAGGCGCCGCATCCGGTGCAAAGATCCATGTTGATGCTGCGCGCACGCTTGTTGATTTTCACCTTGAAATTTCCCTCTTCACCCGAAATGCTCTCTACATCTGCCAGGGTAATGAGTTCAATATTGATGTGCCGGCCGACCTCGACCAGTTTGGGCGAGATAATTCACATGGCACAGTCATTGGTGGGAAAGGTCTTATCAAGCTGCGACATAATCCCGCCGATGGAACCGGTTTTTTCAACGAGATAGACATAATAACCGGCATTGGCCAGATCCAGCGCGGCCTGCATTCCCGTAATTCCGCCGCCGACCACCATTACCGCTCCGGTCTTTTCTTTTGACATTATTTACTCCTGATTTAAAAAAGATGTGATATCCGTGATATCGATCTGATTCCTGTGGATTCCCAGCGTTTCTTCATCGATGCCTATACACAGACCGAGAAGCTGTGGATAGACAATGGAAGCAAGGGCATCGTTGCCGTTTTGAGAAATCATCATTTTCTGAACCTGGTCGAACTGCAACTGGCAGTAAGGACAGGCCGCGCACAAATAATCGGCGCCGGCTTTCTTCCCATTGGTCAATTTTTTGGCCGTTATTTTCATGGAAAGATCATCGTTCACTCCCAGAAGCGGCGCTCCGCAACAGTCCAGTTTGCTGTTGTATTTGACGCTTTGAGCCCCCGTAGCTTCTACCAGTTTGTCAAACAAAGACGGCGCAACCGGATCGTCAAACTGAGTCACTTTGCTCGGCCGGAGTGCATGGCATCCGTAATGGGTTGCAATCTTCAGGCCTTTATAGGATTGGATGATATGACTTTTTATCTCATCGAGTCCCACATCATGATACAATACGGAAAGAAAATGCTTCACCTCAAATTTGCCTTCATACCCTAAGCCTTTCTGGGCAAGATCTTTTTTGATCTCGTCCTGAAGATCTCCCTCTTCCTTTAAGAATTGCTCGGCTTCCTTCAAACTTCCGAAACAACACTTGCACAGTGCCATGATGTTTAAGCCCGATTTTTCAGCCCTTGCCAGATTCTCCGATGCGCTGAGAAGAAATGCTTTCCGGTCCAGATTGCGTACGGGGTATCCGCAACATTTAAAATCCCGGTTATCGATCAGTTGAACGCCGAGTCGCCGCATGACTGCTCTGGCGGCGTTCTCATACTGAACGACCCTGGCAGGTATATTACACCCTATAAATAATGTGTATTTCATAATGATGTCCTTTTTACTGGGTCATATTGAATTCTTCAAACCGTCTCCGTTGGCGCGGTTTCTTCTTCTAAAGGTCCGGACGCTTTTTCCGAAGGTGCGGTATCTTCTTCCAAAGGCACGCTCACCTTTTCCGAAGCCGTGATATCTTCTTCCAAAGGCTTGCACGCATTTTTAACGGCAAGATTTTTTAACTGATAGAGCACATCGGTTACCTTCACATTTTGCGGGCAGTGCTCCTGGCATTGAAAACAGGTCACACAATCCCAGAGCATCCGAGGTCCGGTGGCCATTTCCACAAGGCCCAATCCGAGGCAGTTCATGATTTGATGGGGTAAAAGACCCAAGATCTCTTGCGGGTTTTCATGGTGCATCACCACCGGGCACACCGTGGTGCAGTTCTGACATCCGAAACAATATGAAAACGTTGCGGTGCCCGGCAACTGATTCGCAATATCACCGTTTCTTCCAGAAAGAGAAATCGGGGTGGATTTATCCATCACCTGTTCAAAATTTCCGGCAACTGCCCGGCTCGCCGTTTCAATAGGTTTCCGATAATCATCGGAAGCAATGTTGTTTCGATTCAAACCGCGATAAAAAGAATATGGCGTCAATGTCAAAAGTGCCGGCAGACCTCTTTGAATCAGATCCTCTCTGACATTGAACCACAACTCCTTGAGATTGATTCCGGACGGACAGACCACCGTACACCGATCACAGTTCGTACAAAGATAAACCCCCTCTTGAATGGCATGCAATTTTTCGTCGGAGAGCGCCTTACCCCTGGCCAGCGTTTTTAGAAAGGTCATTTTTTCCGAAGGCAGGATATATTCATTGCCCAGAACGTCAAAGGCCGTCGATGCCGAGCACCTCAGGCTGCAGGTGCCGCAATGGGTGCAGGCATCCAGTTCCATGACCTGTCGCGTGACAATGTTCGCGGGGTCTGCTGTTTCTTTATCCATGACCGCATTGGCCAGCAGACTCACCGGTGTGGATACAATATGAAACATCTTTGAAAAGGGAAGATAGGCCAAGCCGATAAAGCAAGCCAGGAAATGGAGATACCACAGGATGTTGGCTGCCCCGGCCTTGTCCAGAGTCAAGGCAAAAGGCTTGATGGTTTTGGCAACCGCATAACCGGTAAACGCCCATCCCGGCCTGGTATGGCAATCGGCACAATAGCTTTGGTGACTGTCCCTTCCCAGGTCCAGGACATCCTCGTCAAAGGGAGCCTTTACATGTGGAGAAACAAGCGCGTAATTTTGAACCCAGTAGCTCTCAAGGGCTGAGATTTCTTCGGCGTCATACTCTTGGCTAAGACCTGCGTAATCCTGCACCATGTACTTAAATGACGTATAAGACGTAATTTTAACGCCTTCCAAAATAACACCCGAAAAAATAATCACCGCCACGATGCCTATCGCATAGGCATCCATGCCGCTGGTTTTAAGCCGCGGCACCTTTAAAATGAACCGTCGAAATATCGCGATGGCGATACCGACGATCACCATAAAGCCGAAAAGATCCCTTAAAAACATGTATGGATTGACGGTGGACTGGTAATCGGAAAAGAGTTTTGCAGAGACAAAATTTTCCAGGGCATGCATAAAAAGAAGGAGCATAAATCCGCCGTAAAGGAGCATGTGCATCAGCCAGCGCAGAAAATCTTCTTTCAAAGCCCTTCTTTGCAGCAATACATCCAGAAAAAAAGCTTTGATCAGGTGCAAAATTTTTAAGCTGAAAACAACCCTTACAGTTCCTTTGACGAAAGCAGAAAATCTCTGAGAGGTCGTGTAATCGTGGGCTGATACCCCGATTTTTCGTGAAAACCAGGTATAGGCCTTAAAAACCAGTCCCAGAATAAAAATGCCAAGAGAAATATAAAGAAGCACATTAAAAACCATTAATTCGTCCTCCAAAATTTAGCTTAAAGGATAGATGGTCTTAAGCATCACAACCTCTCGATCCTTGATCATTGAACCATGTGTTTTGAAAACTTTTTAATATAAAGCGGCTGCGATTTTGTCAAATGATAAATGGGGATTTGATAAAATAACACACCGGCTTTTAGTAAAATTATTCCCCGGATATGAAGATATTGCAGGACTGGAGAACGGTATCGATTTCTTCGGCAATGCGCAGGGCGGCCGCCTTGGGATTTTTTGCATCTCTGATGGGCCGACCGACAACAAGATAATCCGATCCGTTTTCAATGGCCATGGCCGGCGTGGCAACACGCTGTTGATCATGCTTTTCCATGTTATCCCATAAGGGACGGATGCCCGGGGTCACCGCTATAAAATCTCGACCAAAGGTATTTTTGATCATCTTAACTTCACGTCCCGAACAGACGATGCCGGCACATCCTGCCGATTGGGCCGTTGCGGCCCTCTCCAAAACCAGCCGTGACGGATCTTCGTAAAACGGTTTTCTAAAGCCGGCGGCTTTAATGTCTTGGCCGGATATGCTGGTTAAAACCGTAACACCGAGAACGCCCACCCGGCCCCCGGCGGCGCTGACCGCAGCTTCAAGCATCCTGGGCGTCTCACCGCAGTGAACCGTCGCAAATTTAACGCCCAAATCTGCGATTCGTTCCATGGCGTTAAATACCGTTGCCGGAATATCATGAAGTTTTAGATCCAAAAAAACACTCGATGCCGTTGATGCGTTTATGATGTCGATCAGTTCCGGCCCGGATCGAATAAAAAGTTCCAGCCCGACCTTGAACATGCCCACTGAATCCGAAAGAAGTTCAACATATGCTTTGGCCGCTTTCACCGTCGGCACGTCCAGGGGAAAAATAATATAATCTTTAGCCTGCTTCATGGGTGATTCACTCGCCTTTAATCGGATTTGGTTAAATGGTTAAATCGTTGAGTTGTTAAATGGTTTTGACGATTTGACCCATCGACCATTCGACGATTTGACCAATATCTGGATGATTCGTCCGCCTTTCATTTGAGTCATTTTGCAATGATTTTCAGAGCACCGGGCACTATTTTGACTTTCGCCGGGAGCAGACCGGCCTGCTCTCCATCCATTTCGATATACACCCGGTCATCTGATGCTGCGGCTACTGTTTTACCCGCCAGCGTAATGACGTTGTCAATATCGCATATCCGGCCGTTATACAGTCTCGAAAGATTTAAAAACACTTCGGGGATGGTCAAATCTCCGATAATCGTAATATTCAACAAACCGTCAAACATCGAGGCATTCGGTGCGACCCACATGCCGCCGCCGTGATACTGGCCGTTGGCCACCGCCACGTTCCAGACGACCATTTCCTTTTTAAAACCGTTGTCGATGCGGATACGTATCCTTTTTTTGCCGTATAAAAAAATGGAGATAAGCGTTGCCCACATGAACGAAATAAACGGCCCCAGTGTCTTGGTGGTTTGATTGACCCGACGGGCGACCTGACCTCCCAACCCGAAGCTGGCGATATTGTGGAAATATCGGCAGCGATCACGGCCATCGTGATCCCTAAAATCAAGCACCCCCAAATCGATGCTGCGGACGGATCCCGAAGCGATGAGATCAACGGCCTGCTCGATGCCTTGGGGAATTGAAACGGTTCTGACAAAATCACATCCGGTGCCTTTTGGGATAAATCCCAAGGTCACATTGGATCGGATGAATTCCTCGTGCATCATGACGCCGTTAATGACCTCGTTCAGGGTTCCGTCTCCTCCGACCCCGACGAGAAGTCTTACTTTTTCGGCAGCGGCATTTTTTGCCAGAATCACCGCATCTCCCGGCCTTTTGGTCATATAAGCCTCAAAAGGTCCGATCCGGTCTTTGGCAAGGGACTCAATAAGGGGCCAGGTTGATCCTGTTGAGCCATTCCCGGCATGCGGGTTGACGATAAAAACGATTTTCGACAAAGCGATTCAGCGCCTCCAAAGGCTATACACAAGTTTCGCACCCTTAAAATTCGGCTTCGAGCATGTCTAATGTCAATTTGAAAGGTTTTATTCAAGTGAATTTTCGACAACCTCGGTCCATCGCCATCTATTTTCAAAAAAGGCGCCATGAAACCCGGCATTATGTACGCCGCAATGAACACGAAATGAGGCCCAACGCAGAAATTAAACTTTTTAAAAAGCCGTCAATTTTACATAGCGCATCTTTTTCCATTCATAAAGGAAATTTTACAGTTACTGTTTCACGTTTGTAATAATTCTATTGAAATAAAGGATGTTAAAATGCTATGGGTCTATTTTGAAAAACCGGCGATATAATTAAGGGCAATGTTGGGTGGGAAAAATGGGCATTACTGAAAATCAACAAACCCTTTTGCGAATGCTTCCGGGGGTGGACTCTATCCTTGAAGCTGCAAAAGCGGATATTTATTTTGACAATATTCCAAAATCCGTTCTGGTCCGTTCTATCCGTTCTGTTGTTGAACAATTCCGGGAATTTATTCTGGATAATCAACAAGACATCACCAAAGATGCGCTTTCTGATGATGAGATCCTCTCAGCCGTTAAAAAGCGGGTTCGTAAAACAATGGCGCCGAATCTGACCCGCATTGTCAATGCCACCGGCATCGTTATCCACACCAACCTGGGCCGTTCGCTGCTCGCCGATGATGCCATTAAAAATCTTTTAACCATTGCAGGCAGATATTCCAATTTGGAGTTCGACCTGGCCAAAGGCACACGGGGATCCAGGTACAGTATTGTCGAAGACATCCTCTGCGAACTCAGCGGCGCTGAATCGGCCATGGTGGTCAACAATAATGCCGGTGCGGTCTTTCTGTCTCTGGAAACCATCGCGAAGGGAAAGAAAGTGATTGTTTCAAGGGGAGAACTCGTGGAAATCGGCGGATCATTCAGAATCCCCGATGTGATGGCCAAGAGCGGTGGAATTTTAAAGGAAGTCGGCACCACAAACCGCACCCATCTCAAGGATTACGAAAATGCCATAGAGCACGACACGGCCCTTCTTTTAAAGGTCCATACCAGTAATTACAGCGTTATCGGGTTTACCGCCGATGTTTCTCTCGAAGCACTGGCGGATCTGGGCGCAAAATACAAGATTCCGGTGATGGAAGATCTGGGCAGCGGAACTTTTGTAGATTTTTCAAAATACGGTCTGCTCAAAGAACCCACGGTTCAGGAGTCGGTAAAAGCCGGGGCAGACATTGTAACCTTCAGCGGTGACAAACTCCTCGGCGGTCCCCAGGCAGGCATTATTGTCGGAAAAAACGATGTTATTGAAAAAATCAAGAAAAACCCCATCAACAGGGCCCTTCGCATCGACAAACTCACCCTTGCCGCCCTTGAAAGCACCTTGAGGCACTACAGAAACATCGATAAGGAAATGGATGCCATTCCAACCTTGCGCCTGATGACACTCACCGTTGACCGCATCGAATCCAATGCCAAAACACTTCTTGAGATGCTGAACAATATCGGCGATTCCAGACTGTCCGTGGATCTTATCGACATCTTCTCAAGACCCGGGGGCGGTTCATTGCCGCTTTTGAAGCTTCCCAGCAAAGGTGTGGGGGCTAAAGTCAAGGGGATTTCCGCCAATGCCCTTGAAGAACAGATGCGAAACAATGAATGCCCCGTGATCGGAAGGATCGAAGAAGATCTTTTTATCATGGATCTGAGGACCATACGCGATGATGAGCTACAACTTATTGAAATTGCATTTAAAAATATATTGAAAAAGGCCCGGTTATGATACATCCAAAAACAGATTTGTTTCACCATCGATCTTCCAGCAAAAAGTTTCTATTTTGCAAAACAGACGCCACACCCAATAAAGGTGCGGCACAACCCCTTTCTTCGGCCGGGTCGGACAGGATTCTGGAAGCCTTCCCCGATATTTTGGCCGGGAAAGCGTTTATCGAAAACACCGTGGCCCGACTCAAGTCTACGAAAAAATTTGATGTTATGACCATTAAAATCGACAATGTCGATGAAACAGCCAATAACGAAAACATTAAGGTCTGGCTTGATGTGGTTAACGTCGTTGACAGGTTATGCAGACAAGAAAACGGAATATGGGGACGGCTGGACCAGGGGCTGCTCGGATGCTTCTTTACCCCGAAAAATCAAACGACTGCCTTGGAACTGGCACAAAAAATAAAAACCAGCCTGGCAGAGTCAACCCATAAAACTGTCTCCATCGGAATCGCCTCCTATCCGACGCTCAGCTTTAAAAAAGAAGAGATTCTTGATAATGCCGCCAAAGCACTGGATCATGCCGCATTTTTCGGGCCTTCCAGTATTGTCACTTTCGATGCCGTAAGTTTAAATATCAGCGGAGACAACCTGTATCAGCATGGAGACATCAACGGCGCTGTCAGAGAATATAAAACCGCCATTCTGCTCGATCCGTCGGATGTCAACGTCCGCAATAGCTTGGGGGTTTGTTATGGGGTTTTAGGCGATTACAAAAAAGCCCTTAAAGAATTTAAAGAAACCCTTAAACTGAATCCCGATGAGGTTATGGTGCTTTACAACATCGGGTTGGTCAATCTTTTGACCGGTAAACCCCTGAAAGCTCTGGAGTACTTTTTAGAAGCGGACAGGAAAAAAGAAGAGGATATCTTTGAAATTGCTTTTCAAATCGGAAGTGTCTATCTGAACCTGAACAAGCCGAGGGCCGCCAAAGAATTCCTTGAAAAAGCCGTCGGGCTGAATGCTGAGTCCGGGTCCGCCTGGCGCGCTTTGGGTGAATGCCGCATGTTACTGTATATGACCGATGACGCGATTTCGGCATATAAAAAAGCCATTCGACAAAATCCCAATGACGCAGAATCGCTGTCGGCGCTGGGATATCTGTTTGATCTTCTGGGAGAAAATCCCGAAATTACGACTATTTTTTGCCAACAGAGCATCGATATTTCACCTGAAAACGGCCTTTTTCGACACCGGCTCGGCAGCCTTTACCTCAAAAGAAACCAGCTTGAAGATGCCCTGGCACAGTTTGAAAAAGCTCAGGATCTGGGATACAACTCCGCTAAGCTGATTAAAAAGGTTAAAAAGTTGATGAAGAGCGCATAGTATGGGATAAGTGGTTGAACAGTGAAAAACATCATTCTAAATATTCTCGAAGACAGCATCGGCGTTAAGCGCCGGTTTATAAAAGAAAACCTTGATGCGATTTTAAGTGGAGCGGATATACTTGCATCGTGTTTGGCTTCTGGACACAAAATCCTGATCTTCGGGAATGGGGGCAGCGCCGCGGATGCCCAGCATATTGCCGCCGAATTCGTCAACCGGTTTCAGATTGAACGGCCGCCTCTGGCCGCCCTGGCGTTGACCACCGATACCTCCGTCATCACCAGCATTGGAAATGATTACCATTTTGACGACATATTTTCCAAACAGATCATGGCACTGGGTAGAAAGGACGATATCGCCATCGGAATCAGTACCAGCGGCAATTCCAAAAATGTTATCAAAGCCGTACATGCGGCAAAAAATATCGGGATGTACACCATCGGAATCACGGGTCGCGACGGTGAACTGGAGAAGTGCGCTGATCTTGTTTTTTGCGTAAAATCAGACATTACCGCAAGAATTCAGGAAACACACAACACACTGGGCCACATCTTGTGCGACCTGGTTGACCGGACGTTGTTTCCGGAAAAATTCAATGAGTAACAACATGTCAGCCTCTTGAAAATGTTGACGCTTCAGGTATCATTAAAT
>JARRRC010000023.1:0-12483 GCA_037381105.1 Desulfobacterales bacterium | reverse complement strand
GCTTGGGGTTTTGCCTGTGGGAAACAGGCGCAGCCAAGTGGCTTGCCGTCAAGTGGCTGATGATATTCCATAACTCCAGCAGTTTCTTTTTTGTTATGGGCATTGCATTTTTCGTGATGATCATGACCAATTTAATCATGAACGTCGCGGCCATCGCGATATCCCTGCCGGTTGCCCTGGTTTTGGCATCGTATCTGAACGTAGCGCCGGAGGTCATCCTTTATACATCGCTGGCCACGGCAGGCATGCCGTTTCTTCTACTGGTCGGCGCAGCACCCAATGCCATCGCTTATGAGTCAAAGCAGTTTACCGCCGGCGAGTTTTTTCTCTACGGCCTGTTGGCCAGCACACTGCTGATAATTGTTGTGGGATTTGCCGTCTACGTGCTCTGGCCGATGATGGGGATATCGATCCATTGATCAAAGCCTGAAGACTCGCCCGAATTGACCTCATGGCACGGCAGTGCGTCTCGGAAGTGTTGTTGAAGTGCCCGTAAACATTTAGCTTTCTGAAAATAGATCGCTTCAAATAGGATCGATTTTTTTAAACGCTCTTTTAACATTGATTATACTTATAAACCGATAAAAGGAGGATATCATGGGAAAAGTTGTTCATACATCACACATCACCATTGTCAGAGGAAAGGGGCCTACCCGTAAAGCCATCATCGAGGGTTTTGCAGAGCCGGTCTATTACGGAGTTCACGGCGGAATCAAAAATTTTTACAAAGTCGACCCTGAAGAGGAACATGCAGCGACATTGGACCACATCGTCGGAGCTGTCGGAGGGTGAATGATGGGCACATTGGCCACGGAGCTGGCCTCCAAAAAGATTCGAACCTTTGAGCATTTGTATAATGCGACCGTAACCGGCGAAATTGAAGACGTTGACGGAACTTTGAAAATAACGCGCATTAATGTGAAGTACTGGCTGAAACTGCCTGCGGAAAAGAGGGCTGATGCAGTAGCGGCGATGGATACCTATTTGAAATTGTGTCCCGGAGCGCAAAGCGTTATCGATTGTATTGAAATCAACCATGAACTGACCATGGAAGATTTAATTGAATAAAAAGGAGGAAAATAATGAGTCAAACCACGAAAAATTTGCAGGAAGCATTTGCAGGCGAATCACAGGCCAATCGGAAATACCTCGCCTTTGCCAAAAAGGCTGATCAGGAAGGTTATCCCCAGGCCGCCAAGCTTTTCAGGGCGGCGGCTGAAGCTGAAACCGTGCACGCCCATGCGCATTTGAGAGTCCTGAAGGGAATAAAATCAACTGCAGAAAATCTCAAAGAGGCCATTGCCGGTGAAACCCATGAATTTAAGAATATGTATCCGGCGATGATCGATGAAGCGAAATCAGAGGGAGAAAAGGCTGCCGAAAGAAGTTTCACTTATGCCAACGAGGTTGAAAAAATACATGCCGATCTTTACCAGAAGGCTTTGGACAGCCTTGATAATCCCGAACCCGCAGATTGTTATTATGTCTGTAACGTATGTGGATATACCTGTGAAAATGAACCGCCGGAAACCTGCCCGGTTTGCAACGCCAACATGAAAGCTTTTTTCAGGGTGGATTAAAAGGAGAAAAAGATGAAAGTAAAAATTACTGAATATTGCATGGGAGATCGACGGTGCAATGAATTATGCCCGGAAGTTTTCGAATTCGACGAAGATCAACTCAAGTCAATCGTTAAAGTTGATGAAGTCCCGGAAGTATACAAAGAACTTGTCAGACAGGCAGCGGATGAATGCGGCGCCGATGCCATTGTGATAGAAGACGACGGATGACATTACAACTCCGGCCGGATTCTGCCCCTGAAAACCCGGCCCTTCAACCTTTTCAAAATCACAGAATTTGACATGCCATCGTGCGGAGTTATATTAATAACTGGTGTGCATTCATAAATATGGGTGCATATTCAAAAAGCGCCTTGATTTGTATTGGGCAACACCAACAATCACCTATTCAATGTCAGGAGGTAAGCCATGGAAGAAATATCGATTCTCATTGGCGGAAAAGCCGGTGACGGCACCCGTCAGGCCGGGCATGTCATTGCCAGCCTTCTGAATCGTATCGGATACCGGATTTTTTTCTACGATGATTATCCCTCCCTGATCCGGGGCGGTCATAATTTTTCCGTCATCAGAGCCTCTGAAAAACGCATCGGGGCACATAAAGATATGATTGATATTATTATCGCCTTAAACCAGGATACCGTGGAAAATCATAAACATCGACTCAAAGCGGACGGAATCATCCTCTATGACTCCAAAAAAGTGGAAACCCAAGGTCTGGGGATCGATTTTATGAGCATTGTCAAGGAATTCGATGGAAAACCGATTATGAGGAACACGGCGGCTATCGGCGCGCTGGCCGGAATATTGAATCTTGAATGGTCTATCCTGGAAAACGACATCAAAAATTCCATTGGAAAAGACATCGACCTGAATCTCAAAATCGCACGCAATGCCTACGATCGAATTGGAACATCCTTAAAACCTGTACGGAAACTGGATCAACAATCCCTTCCTCTGGTCACCGGCAATGAAGCCATTTCCCTTGGGGCTGTCAAAGCCGGTCTGAACATGTACATTGCATACCCAATGACGCCCGCATCGGCCATCCTTCATTATCTGGCGGCTCACGAAAACGAACTGGGAGTGGTTACCGTACATCCTGAAAGTGAAATCAGCGTGGCACTCATGGCTTTGGGGGCTGCCTATACCGGCGCAAAGACCATGGTCGGCACTTCCGGCGGTGGATTTGCCTTGATGACCGAAGCATTGAGCCTGGCAGGGCAAAGTGAAATCCCAATGGTCATCGTGGAATGCCAGAGAGCCGGTCCGAGTACCGGCGTTCCCACCTATACCATGCAAGGCGATCTAAATTTTGTGGTTTATGCCGGTCACGGAGAGTTTATAAGGGTTGTGCTGGCACCCGGGGACGCCGATGAGGCATTTTATCTCACAGGGCTGGCCGTGAATCTTGCATGGAAATTTCAAATCCCGACCTTCGTGCTTTCCGATAAACATTTGAGCGAAAGCATATTTAGCTTCGAACCTGATCTGGACAAGGTCAAACCGGAAGATCCTCTCCTGTGGGACGGCCAGGGAGAATACAAAAGATATCTGGATACACCGAACGGCATTTCCCCGCTGGCCTTTCCCGGAAATGCGGAGGCCATTGTAAAAGTCAGCTCCTATGAGCACGATGAAAACGGAATCACCACCGAGGAACCCGGACAGATTGCCCGGATGCAGAGGAAACGTTTGCGTAAAAGAAAAGCCTTGGCGGATGAGCTTGGGAAATACGATACCGTAAACGTATACGGAAACTTGGAATCAAAAACCGCCCTTTTGTGTTGGGGCTCCACCAAAGGGGCATGCATAGAAGTAGCCGAAACGCTGGATCTTAAAGTGGTGCAGCCTCTGGTGCTGGAACCCTTACCGGTGGAATCTTTAAAAAAGGCCCTGTCCGGCGTTGAAAAGATCATCGATGTGGAAGTTAATGCCACCGGACAACTGGCAAAATTTATTGCCGGTCAGGGTTTTTGCATTGACGATATGATTTTACGCTTTGATTCCCGTCCCTTTACCGTGGATAATTTACTCGACAGCGTAAAGGAGGTGCTCTCATGACAACTCCAAAAGAACTGGGCACTTATGCTCAAAATACCTGGTGTCCGGGTTGCGGCAACTTCGGTATTTTAGCATCTGTCAAAAAAGCATTGGCAGATCTTGAAGATGATGGATTGGATCTAAATAAAGTGGCTATCGTCTCAGGAATCGGATGTCACGCCAAAATCGTTGACTACATCAACGTTAACAGCTTTTATTCGATTCACGGCCGAGTTCCTCCGCCCATGACCGGAATCAAGCTGGCAAATCCGGAATTGACGGTGATCGGCTATGCCGGGGACGGGGACGCTTATGGTGAAGGTATTGAGCATCTTATTTTCAGTGCCAAGCGAAACATCGACATGACTTTCATCGTTCACAACAACAGGATCTACGGCCTGACCACCGGTCAGTTTACACCAACCAGTCCTCCCGGATTTAAAGGACGATCAACGCCGAAAGGCAGCCCTGAAGATCCGATAAACCCCATCGAAATCATGGTGTCTGCCGGAGCCACATTTGTCGCCAGAGGATATACGAAAAATTTGAAGCACCTCCAGTCGTTGATTAAGGCTGCAATAAAGCATAAAGGCTTTTCCTTTGTGGATGTGCTTCAACCCTGTTTCACCTTTTTTAATACTTATGATTATTACAATGAAAGGGTCTATGAGTTTAGCGAACAGGATCATGATGCTTCCGACAGAAACGCGGCTTTTGTTAAGGCTCAAGAATGGGCATATGGAGAAGGGGAACGGATTCCTATCGGCATTTTTTATCAGATCAAAAAACCCACCTATGGAGATAAACTTTTGGCAGGAAGGATTCCTGTTCGATTAAAGCCGGGGGACATTGGGCCGGTTCTTAAAAAACATATATAATTAAAATGTCAGGATAAGGAGCGTAAAGCCTATGAAAGAAAAAGTTGAAAAAGCATTAAATGATGTCAGACCGTCTCTCCAGGCGGATGGCGGAGATGTGGAGCTTGTTGCTGTGGAAAATAATATCGTTAGGGTCAGGTTAAAAGGGGCCTGTGCCGGCTGCCCCATGTCTCAAATGACCCTCAAGCAGGGAATAGAGCGGTATCTTAAAAAAATGGTTCCGGAAATCATCAGCGTAGAATCGGTGTGACTTTGGTTATTTAAAATCCCGAAACAACAAATTCGTCTTCCGACTCATGCCCTTTAAGAGGGATGGGTAGGGTCTTTGAAAATTGAAAGCGTCCGTCCATTTACGTTTATAACGACCTCATCACCTAAACCCTTGACAACGCCCGAACATTGAAGATATGGAGGGTTGTTCTGTTTAACGTCAAAACGTTTACCGGTCCGTTAACCCGAATATTTTTTATGAAAAATATCGGAATAACGAACTGACAGGGTAAAAGGAGGGTTTCATGGCCGTCATTACCATCAGCAAGGAGTTTGGAACTGAAAGCGAAAAAGTAGCGTCTTTGGCAGCGGATAAACTCGGGTATGAATACATCGGTGAGAATCTAATCGCTGATATTGCGAAGGAGCTCCATATCTCTGAAAGCGAAGCGACAACGTTTCACAAAACGTCCCAATCACGAATTCTTCGTTTTGTCGATCGCTATACTTGTTCTATTGTTCAGAGAGTGGTTGATCGTGAGCACGGTTGTCTCGATGATAAAAACTATTATGAAGTAACGAAAAGACTGGTTCAAAACGCCTATGACGCCGGTGACGTCATCATTCTCGGGTGGGGAGGTCAGTGTCTTTTAAAAGGAAAGCCGGATACGCTTCACGTCCGCTTGATAAAAGACATGGAATTAAAACTAAAAGAGCTGATGCAAGCCGAAAACTTAAACCCAAAAACGGCAAAAGCTTATATCGAAAGAGAAGAAGGCGATTTAAAGGCGTATATCAAACATTACTTCAATGAAGATTGGGGTGCCGCACATTTGTATGACCTTATTATCGATAGGGGAAAAACATCGGTGGAAAAAGCTGTGGATCTGATATGCGATAATGTGAAACATAAAAAATGATTATCTCAATTTAAGCATTTTTCCCAACAACACTAAAAGGAATGATGCCTTTAAACAATGGCAAGACCATGACATCCGCTCGTGAGTTGGTTACCGATCAAATTATTAAGCCTTTCCAGCGATTTTCCCAAAATGAAGCTTCCAGCAGTATATTGCTCATTGTTGCAACGATCATCGCCTTGACTTGGGTAAATTCCGACATCGGAGATACCTACAACAGTTTTTGGCATACCAACGTTTCCTTTACCCTTGGAGATTTTCATATCAGCAGGACCCTTCTCCACTGGGTAAATGACGGATTGATGTCTTTTTTCTTTTTTACGGTGGGCCTTGAGATCAAACGTGAAATTCTCGTGGGTGAACTATCGGCTCCCAGAAAGGCATTCCTGCCGGTGATTGCCGCAGTGGGAGGGATGATTGTTCCCGGTTTTATCTACGCCGCACTGAATATCGGCACATCAACCATACATGGATGGGGAATCGCCGTCGCCACTGATATTGCATTTGCTTTGGGAGCGATCGCCGTATTCAGTCGCAGACTTCCCATAGGTTTAAAAATTTTTCTGGCGGCTTTTGCCATTGCCGATGATCTGGGCGCCGTCGTTATTATTGCCATCTTTTATACCCAGACCATCGTATGGTCTTATCTTTTTATCTGTCTTTTTTTGATACTTTGCCTTGCCGTTGCCAATTTTCTTTGGATTCGATGGACGATTGTCTATGCGCTGCTGGGCCTTTCCATATGGTTTTTTGTATTGGGATCAGGGATTCACCCGACCGTCGCCGGTGTTATTGTGTCGCTTTTTGTCCCGGCCAGGGGAAAATATGATACCGATCGCTTTTTGAAAAATGTCAAAAACACCATTGAACGATTTGAGTGTGAAGAGCAAAGCTGCGGATATTCCATTCTTCTTAACGAGGAGCATTTAAACGCCGTTCATGATCTGGAAATGGCCTGCCATAATGTTGAAACTCCGCTGCAACGCCTGCTTCATGCGCTGCATCCCTGGGTGGCATTTTTGATTCTGCCTTTTTTCGCCCTGGGGAACACCGGTTTGATCCTCCACGGCATTAATTTTTCACAATTGGTTTCAAGTCCGGTAACTCTGGGCATTGTCTTTGGGCTGGTATTTGGAAAACCTTTGGGCATTATAAGTTTCTCATATCTGGCTGTTAAAACAGGCATTGCTTCATTGCCTCAAGACGTGAAGTGGGCGCATATCCTCGGAGGGGGTATGCTGGGCGGCATCGGCTTCACCATGTCTTTGTTGATCTCAGACCTTTCATTTTCCTCGCCTGAAATCATCGACTTTGCCAAAATGGCGATTCTAATAGGATCCATTCTCTCAGCGATTATGGGTATGGCCTTTCTCGCCATTATATCCGCCGGGCGCCCAGTCGAAAAACAACATTAAAGATTGAATATACTCAGTTGCCCGTTGACCAGGAGGACGTTTTATGGATTTTGGATTATCTAAAGAACTTCAAATGCTGAAAAAGGCGGTAGCTGAATTCGCCGCTAAAAAAATTGCTCCTTTCGCCGACCAGTGGGACGCAGATCATTACTTCCCGTATAAGGAAGCCATCAAACCCATGGGAGGCCTCGGCTTTTTCGGGACGGTGATTCCGGAAAAATATGGCGGAGAGGACATGGGCTGGCTGGCCGCTATGATCGTTACCGAAGAAATCGCAAAAGCCTCAAGCTCTCTTAGGGTTCAGGTCAACATGCAGTGCATAGGGAGCGCATTTACTATTTGTAAATACGGAAACGAAAACTTAAAACAAAAATATATCCCCAAGCTGGTCAGCGCCGAGTACATAGGCGGATTTGCCATAACAGAACCCAACGCCGGTTCCGATGTCATGGCCATGACATCCACCGCCGAAGACAAAGGCGACCATTGGTGCTTAAACGGATCCAAAACCTGGATCTCCAATGCGGATATTGCGGATGTCATCATCTATTATGCCTACTCGAACCCGGAAAAGGGTTCTAAAGGTCTTTCGGCCTTTGTCGTGGAACCCAGGAATTTTAAGGGCGTCAAAACATCAGCACTGGAAAAAATGGGGTCCCACTCCTCTCCCACGGGTGAAATATTTTTATCCAACACAAAGGTTCCCAAAGAAAATATTATAGGGGAACCCGGAGACGGGGCAAAAATTCTCTTCGGATCTCTCAACCAGACCCGGCTTTCGGCAGCCGCCGGAGCGGTGGGCGTTGCCCGGGCCTGTCTGGAAATATCGATAAAATATTGCAATGAACGCAAACAATTCGGAAAACCCATCGGCGAGTTTCAAATGAACCAGGATATGATCGCCCAGATGTCCGCCGAGATCGAGGCAGCCCGGCTTCTGGTTTACAAAGCGGCCTGGGCTAAAGATCAAGGGAATCTGAACAACGGACTCGATGTGGCACAGGCCAAATATTTTGCCGGTGAAGTTGCCACCAAATGCGCAGGTTTTGCCATGCGGATATTCGGAGCGTACGGCTACTCCGCCGAATATCCCGTGGCCCGATTCTATCGGGACACGCCGACCTATACCATGGTTGAAGGGTCGGCCAATATCTGTAAATGGATTATCGCCCTGGATCAGCTTGGAGTCAAAAAGGCGAACCGGTAAATTCCAATGCCTTTTAACGGAGATCATAAATAATGGGAATTCTGCTGCTTGAGGGAGGAAGCGAATTTATTGGCAAAATGGAAGAGCCGGATAAGAAAGCACTGGAACTGGCGGGGGGGAAAACGGCTAAAGTTGTCATCATACCAACTGCCGCAGCACCGGACAACAACAGCAAACGCGCCGGCAATACTGCATTGAAATGGTTTCGAACCCTGGGAGCAAGAAACGTTATCTCGGTTCCGATTATTGATAAAAAATCATCCGATGATCCGAAAATTTCGGCCGAATTGGACCACGCGGACCTGATATATATTCTCGGGGGGTTTCCCGGCTATCTGGCTCACACCTTAACAGGAACTCGATGTCTGAATGCCATTTTGCGGGCATATCAAAACGGCGCCGTACTTGCCGGGAGCAGTGCAGGCGCAATGGTTTTATGTGATTGGTTTTTTGACCCAGTGGATAAAGAGATCAAGAAAGGGTTTGGGATACAAAAAGACACTATTTTGATTCCCCATCATGATACATTTGGTCGTTCATGGTATTCGGCATATTTTGATAAAATTTCAGACACCCGATGTGTCGGTATCGATGAGCAAACTGGAATGATGGATCAAACCGGTGGTCATCAATGGACGGTGTACGGAAAAGGCGGGATTACGTTATATCTAAAAACTTCCATAATGTCATATAAGAGCGGGCAAACATTTCAATATTCATAAGGTATGTTGTGATGTCTTCGAGAAAGGGCACAATCGTTCTGATGGGTTCCGGTGAGCTTACCGCCACAATGGTGGAGGTACACAAAAATATGCTCGCTCGATTTCCGGATTCTCCCACCGCTGTTTTTTTGGACACACCTGCAGGATTCCAACTCAATGTCGACGAGATTTCAAGAAAGGCGATTGAATATTTCCGTATTCATGTTCAAAAACCGCTCCATGTCGCATCCTACAAATCCTCTGAAAATATCAGTGCCTTTGAAGCAGAAACAGCATTTCATATGCTTCGAAATGCAGACTTTGTGCTTGTTGGACCGGGTAGTCCCACTTACACCGTTCGCCACCTTCAAAAAACGCCGATTCCTGAAATTCTTATTAATAATATTCAATCCGGCGGATGTCTGGTAGCCGCAAGTGCGGCCGCCCTCACCATTGGTCGCTTTACACTTCCCGTATACGAAATATACAAGGTCGGACAGGACATACATTGGGCCGACGGGCTCGATATTCTATCCCAATTCGATCTTAACCTTGTCGTAGTTCCGCATTGGAACAATGCAGAGGGTGGAACCCACGATACCCGATTCTGTTTTATGGGAGAACCCCGTTTCAGCCTGCTTGAAAAGCTTTTACCGGATGACATCACGATTCTGGGCATCGATGAACATACCGCCTGTATCATTGATCTCAATACCCAGCAAATCGATATTCAGGGAATCGGCGATATCACCATTCGCAAAAAGGGACATGAAATAAAATTCGGCAAAAGAGATCAAATCCATCTTGAAACATTGGATAAAGGAATGAGTCAAAGGGATTGGAGGCCGAAAGAATTCGACGCCGTCGGACAAGCCGGCGTCCCCGAAGATTCAGAGGCATATTTTTTTAATAAAATTAATAAGATCAATGCTTCTTTTCGAAACGGGTTATGCCATCACGACCCCCACAAAACAACCAATGCGCTTCTGGAATTGGACAGCACGATCTGGAAAGCCCAAAGGAATCTGGAAGATGAAGAAAATATCTCTCAAGCCCGTGAAATACTTAGAGATTCAATCGTTCTTTTAGGCGCCGAGCTGGGAGTTTCACCCCGCCGTCTTCGACAATACCTGTCACCGCTTGTTGAACAAATGCTTCATTTAAGGGCACGATTTAGAAATGAGCAAAAATGGTCGGAAGCGGATCACATCCGAAAAATCCTCCAACAGTGCAATATTAAGGTAGAAGATAAAAAAGACGGGTTTCAATGGCAGATCATTGATGAAGAGGCTTAAACCTTAAATGTTTGGTTCCATGTCCAGGATTCAAAGTTTAGGGATTATCATACAGGAACAGCGAACCGGAAAGACCTTCGATTTTTTAAAAAATAACAGGAATCATCGGCTCAAGGAGAGGATACATTCATGTTGCTGCACCCTCATTTGAATATTTTATGTTGCCTTTCAAAATCGCAGTCCAACCTTTCTTCTTTGTTAAAATATTTAAAACAAATGCCCCATGTTCATGTCATGGTATCGGAAAACCTTCCAACGGATTTAAGCAAATTTCAGGTCATCATTACAGAACCCGCATCCGCATTTCATCCGGCGCCTGAAAAATTAGAACAATTTGTTCGATCAGGAGGCGGATGGCTGGGAGTGGTCGGCCTTTTGGAATTGCCCGTATCCGAGCTTTTCGGTGTATCGTCCGGTCCTGTTGGCCTGGAATCGGAAATTCGGGTCCTGTTTCAAGGTGTCGATCTGCCGATAGCGAACCGATTACCAGATGCCGTTTATGTGAAAGGACGATATCATCCCCTCCGGATTCTCAGCGATGATGTAACGACACTGTTATATGCCGACTGGCGTTACCAACACAAGCCGGTACTGGTGTGCCGTAAAGTCGACGCCGGACGGACGGCATGTACAACCCTTCAAGACTTTGAAAATTCCGACTTGAGACAGATCATCTATCGACTATTACGGAAGCTTTCAGGACAACCCGTGACAAATCGGAACTTAAATATCGGAATATTGGGATACGCCCCTTCGGTCGGGGAACTTCATGGAACAGGGATTAACGCAACCGACGGACTCAAGCTTTGTGCTGTCTGCGACTTAAATCCAAAGCGCTTGAAGATGGCCAAGCATCAATTTCCCGAAGCAAAAGCCTATTCAAGTGCCGAAAAACTGGCGGATGACGATGATGTAGAGTTGGTCATCATCGCCACACCACCCAACAGTCATGCAAATTTATCTCTTCAGATGATGGAGAATAAAAAGCATGTGGTCTGCGAGAAACCTCTGGCACTTAAGCGCAGTGAAACTGATCGGATGCTGGAAATGGCTGAAAAAATGCAGGTCCATTTAAGCTGCCACCAGAACCGGCGTTGGGACCCTGACTACATAGCGATCCAACGGGCATTACATGGAGGTCTCATCGGCGATCTCTTCTATATGGAATCATTTGTCGGCGGGTTCGCACACCCTTGCGGATACTGGCATTCCCATGAAGAAATATCCGGAGGCACCGCCTATGACTGGGGTGCCCATTATTTGGACTGGATTGTAAGCCTTATCCATGATCCCCCGGAGTTTGTCGCCGGCTTTCGCCACAAAAGAGTATGGCATGACGTAACCAATGCCGACCAGGAGAAAATATGGATTAAATTTAAAGGAGGGAAAGAGGCTGAATTTATTCATTCGGATATTGCTGCCGTTCGCAAGCCCAAGTGGTACCTCCTGGGCACCAAGGGGGCCATCATCGGGCATTGGAAAGATGTGACCGCATATCATATCGATCCGATCGTTTATTTTCACCAACATGACATTCCGGCAACGGAGATGATCCCGGATCTGACCCTTTTCCGGCGCCATGAATCAGGGCAAATTGTAGAGCAAAAAATGGCCATACCCGAGCGGAAAGACTATGCATTTTATAACAATCTTGCTGATCATCTACTGACCGGCGAACCTTTGGTTTCATCTTTAAAGGATTCTGTAACAGTCGTTTCCATCTTGGAAACAGCAGCCGTGAGTGCATCAAAAGGCGGTACCGTGGAGCGATTCGATGAATTCTAGCATAAATTGGGGTATTTTAGGTAACGCTGCCATTGCCAGGAAGTGCGTAATTCCGGCCATCTTTAATTCTGTAAACGGCCGTATTCAAGCCCTGGCATCTCGAAACCCCGAGAAAGCCGAAACCGTGGCGGCAAGATACAACATCACCCAATTATACTCACAATACGAATCCGTTATTGAAGATAAAAAGGTCGATATTGTGTACATCCCCCTTCCCAATCATCTTCACAAAGAATGGTCCCTCAGAGCATTAAAGGCCGGAAAGCATGTTTTATGTGAAAAACCTTTGGCCTGTAATACTAACGAAGCCATGGAAATGGCTAAGATTGCGTCGAAAAAGGGCTTGCATCTCATGGAAGCAATGATGTACCGGTTTCATCCTCGGAGCAGGGCCATCCACCAAATGGTTTACCGGGGGGAAATCGGGGTTCCGCGGCTTGTTCGCGTGTCGT
>JARRRC010000022.1:0-12497 GCA_037381105.1 Desulfobacterales bacterium | reverse complement strand
TTTTTTTCATCTTTGGTGCAACCGGCCAGAACATTATGAGCCGCCAGCTCCCGCAACCCAAGCAGGGCATGATTTTCAGATTCCATATCTTTGAAAGTGCCGTAGACAGCGTACTGCTTAAACCGGCCGATATCATGAAAAAGCCCCATGGCTTCAGCCAAGACCATTTCCTGATCCGACAGGCCCTGCGCTTTTCCCAGCATTATCATATTCCGGCATACATGCTCCGTGTGTTTCTCCTTGAGCCGGATGGTGCTGTTATATATCGAATCTTCCGTGTAGAAACCGGCGACATACGTGTCAAACCATGCCTTCAGGCGCTCCAGATTTTCCGGGCTCATCAATGCTCCGTACAAAAAATGAAAAATTATTTTTAAAGTTGCAAATTAAGCCTAATAAGATGCAATGTCAAGGAAAACACCCTTTATCATAGACAACATCATTCAGGGCTTATCAAATACTTTCAGGCTTGACACTAAGCACTCATTTTTCTAAACTTTCTTTACACCTTATCTCTTAGGTTCTATTCCTTATTAATGGCGCTTATTTTATTCTACCAATAATAAGTCCTTTAAATGCTAACACAAAAAACATAGAGACCGCGATGAAAAGTTCCTGGAATGATAATGCGGCGAAAACATTCTTCAACGATCCGCTGCGATTACGTGTTTACACTTCACAATTATTGGGTCAGGAACCCGAATTGATTCTGCACGGCGGAGGCAATACCTCTGTAAAAATTACCGTAGAGAATTTTTTTGGCGACCCTGAAGAAATTCTTTATGTTAAAGGAAGTGGTTGGGATTTATCAAAAATCGAAATTTTGGGGTTCGCACCGGTCAGGTTGGAGGTGCTAAAGCGAATAGCGACACTAGATAGAATGTCGGATACGAACATGATCCGAATTCAAAGATCCGCAATGATCGACCCCGAAGCACCGAATCCTTCCATCGAAGCCATTTTACACGCTATTATTCCCTTTAAATTCGTCGACCATACTCACGCTAATGCAGTTGTAACCCTAACGAATACGAAAAAAGGTGAAACACTGATTCGCAAAATCTATAAGGATCGAGTTTTGATTGTACCGTATATCAAACCTGGCTTCAAGTTGGGGAAAAAAATCTTCGAGATAACGCGAAATGTGGATTGGAAACGGTTCGAAGGAATGATTCTTATGCATCATGGGATCATAACGTTTGCCGATGATGCCCGAACCAGTTACGAACGCATGATAAAATTGGTTTCACTGGCAGAAAAATATCTCCGAAAGGAAGGTGCTTTAGGCAATATTGCCAAAGCTCGATCCAAGGAAGATCTACTGGTTCTTGCCCGAATTCGCCGTCATGTTTCTCTGGTAAAAGGAAAAGCCATGTTGGCCAGGCTGAATAACAGCCCCGAGGCTTGTGGATTTGCCGGTCTTTCCAACGTAGAATCCCTTGCTGCCCATGGCCCCATGACGATGGATCATCTTATTCGTATCAAGCCCAAGCCGGTTATTTTGGGAAAAGATGTGGAACAGGAGATTTCAGATTATTCATCTGCCTATAAAGCGTATTTTGAAAGAAATACAGACGGTCGACTGACATGTCTTGACCCGGCTCCCAGATGGGCGGTTTGGCCGAAATTCGGAATCATTGCTTTTGGCAGAACGATAAAGGAAACGAACATTGTCTCGGATATCGTTCATCATACCATTCGATCGATTCAATGGGGTGAAGCTATTGGAAAGCGGAAAACCTTATCGGAAAAACAGATGTTTAATATGGAATATTGGCAATTGCAGCAGGCCAAATTGGGCACAGGCAACGTTGATCCCGAATTACAAGGTAAAGTGGCTATGGTAACCGGAGCCGCCAGCGGAATCGGGCTGGCATGTGCAAAAATGTTACATGAACATGGTGCTGCAGTGTTGGGCATGGATATCAACCCCAATATCACAAATATATTCAATCAGCCGGATATGTTAGGCGTCAAATGCGATATTACGAATGATAGAGCGGTGAAAAACGCCGTCGAGATGACCGTTCGCAGTTTTGGCGGTCTTGATATTTTAATCTCTAATGCCGGGATTTTTCCACCCAGTCAGAGAATTGAAAATGTTGACGAGAAAGTTTGGGATCACAGCATAGACATCAATTTGTCGAGCCAGCAACGATTACTCAAAACATGCATTCCTTATCTCAAGCAAGGCATTGATGCTGCGGTGGTATTTGTCTCATCCAAAAATGTACCGGCTCCCGGACCCGGTGCCGCAGCCTATTCTGTTGCCAAAGCGGGACAGACACAACTGGCTCGAATCGCTGCTATAGAGCTGGGATGTGATGGGATTCGTGTCAATATTGTACATCCTAATGCAGTTTATGACACATCACTTTGGACGCCTGAAATTTTAGAGAACCGCGCTTGTGAATACAAATGTACAGTAGAAGAATACAAAACCAACAATTGTCTAAAAACTGAAGTGAAATCTAAAGACGTCGCCGCTTTGGTTTGCGCCATGGTCGGGCCTGCCTTTGCCAAGACCACGGGCGCCCAGGTTCCCATCGACGGCGGCAACGTTCGGGTGATATAGTGAAGGAAATTCGACGATAAACACATTGCTTCCCGTTTATAGTGGTGTGCGTTAAAAAAATAGAAATTTGGCAATGTTTAGCAATGATTTGAATAAAGGAGACAAAAAAATGGCGGATATGGATGACTTGAAAACGGCAAAAAAATTTTTTATCGACGTCCCTCAGAAAACAGATGGTTTTTTTCTCAAAGGATCAAACTCCCTGGATTGGGGAATGAAAAACAGGCTCGCACGGATTTTCAACCCGAAATCGGGGCGCACTGTCATGCTGGCCATAGATCATGGCTATTTCCAGGGTCCGACCACCGGATTGGAACGGATAGATCTCAATATTCTTCCGTTGGCGCCTTATGCGGATACGCTAATGCTGACACGGGGAATTTTAAGAAGTATTGTGCCGCCCGAGATAACAAAAAGCATCGTTCTCAGGGTTTCCGGTGGAACCAGTATTCTCAAAGAGCTTTCCAATGAAGAGATTGCTGTAGATATCGAGGAATCGATACGTCTGAACGTTTGCGCCATGGCAGTTCAGGTTTTCATCGGTGGTGAATATGAAAAAGAATCGATCATAAACATGACGCGCATGGTGGATATGGGAAACCGATACGGCATTCCAACTCTGGCGGTAACTGCCGTTGGGAAGGATATGGACCGTGATGCCCGTTACTTCAGACTCTCTACTCGAATCTGTGCGGAACTCGGTGCTCATTATATCAAAACATACTATATAGACAAAGGCTTTGAAACCGTTTGTGCCGCTTGCCCTGTTCCCATCGTTATGGCAGGCGGCAAGAAAATTCCGGAATTGGATGCGCTTAAAATGGCGTATAATGCGGTTCAGCAAGGGGCCAGTGGTGTGGATATGGGAAGAAATATTTTTCAGTCCGAATCTCCCGTTGCAATGATTCAAGCGATCGGAGCCGTTGTCCACAACAACGAAAAACCGGATAAGGCTTTCGATCTTTATAATACCTTGAAAAATGATTTGCTCACATCTTAATTCAAAATATTCGACTGAAGTGCAATATTAACTCAGCACCACCGTTGTGATGCGCCATTATAAACATCACGTTTATTCTTTTGACGAAATGGCGGCGATGAGATAAACGAAGGAATGGCTTCTCTGTGTTAAAAGCGCTATATATTATCCGCCGCCTACCCCAGGAAAAATGCCGACTCGCTCACCGCCGTTTAAGGGAAACGTAAGATCATGTTTTACGCCGTCGATAAAAACAAGCTTTACCTCATCTTCGGGGACACCTAGCGTTTCGAGCAGCTTTTTTATGGTGGTTCCGGACGCAATCGGGTAGTTCTCCGAAGAAGCCGGCATAAATTTTTTCAAAGAAGCAAATAGTTTTATCGTAATATGCACCGTCATTTTATTCATCAGCGCTTGAATAATATTTAGTGCTAAACACGCCCCCCACTCCACCTCAGCTTCGCCTTAAGAACATCAAAATAATGCTGATCCGGCAGGGTAATCATATGAACCGGACAGGGCGCTTTTCGAATGGTAATCGTATGGTCCTCATTAATCTCAAGACCGGCCTGGCCGTCGAAGGTCAGCATGATATCCGAGGCCTTTTTCCCCAGGATGATCCGGATGCAAACGGTATCCGGAACAATCAAAGGACGGTTGGTCAACGTAAATGGACAGATCGGCGTCATGAGAATGCCGGGTACCGCCGGATGTATCACCGGCCCACCGGCAGCAAGGGAGTAAGCGGTCGAGCCCGTTGGCGTTGCAACAATGAGCCCGTCTGCACTGTAGGTGGTCAGATAGTGATTGTCGATATATGTTTCGATATGGGCCAGCCTGGCCAGGGCGCCCTTGTTGATGACGATGTCGTTCAACACGGTTTCACAGGCAATTTCCTCCTTTTCCAAGGTAACGGTTACCAGAAGACGCATCCTTTGTTCGGTAACAAACTCCTCATTCAACACCGTCTCCACCGCCGAAAAAAGATTCTCTTCCACAGTTTCCGCTAAAAATCCCACTTCACCGAATTTGATGCCAAGAATCGGTATATGGCAGTCTCCGATCCAACGGACGGCACTTAAAAAGGTTCCGTCTCCACCAAGCACAAAAACACAAAACAGATCAGACGGCGCGGAAGTTTTATATTTGTCCGCAATGCTTCGCCTTGGCGGCAGATCTTCTTTGCCGACAATTTCGACATTTTTTGACCGGAGCCAATCTTCAAGTTCGTCGGCTTTCTTTTTAGCCTTGGCGTCCTCTTTGACGACAATCCCTATTTTTTTCACAATAACGCGTTATCCCGAACGTTTTAGATCCCGTCGATCTGAATTCGACTTGGAAAGAGATGGCTCGACTTCATACCATCTTATATTTTGTTATTACTAATATCTTATTCAAACGGCAAGAAAAATTTGGGAAAGAATAATATGAATCCCGTCGATCCATTAAGCAGGACGAGATGTATTTATGATATTGTTTATTTCGCTTGATTGGGAAGTAGTGGTTTGTTATAGTCCAAAGTATCATAATTTAAGATAAAATCATCACTCAGATGCAAAACTTGAGTCGAAATATTAAAAATGAATTTAGAACCGATAAAATCTAAAGACCTATTGAGAGTGGAAGACGTTTGTAAATCATTTGGCAAAATGATGGCGGTCGCCCACTGCTCTCTGAACGTCACTAAGGGGACGATCACGGCCCTGATCGGTCCCAACGGCGCCGGTAAAACCACCTTGTTCAATCTCATCAGCGGCTTTCTTAAACCCGATACAGGTAAAGTGTTTCTAAAAGGAGACCGTATCGACGGTCTTCGCCCTGACAGTATTTTTCATAAAGGCATGATACGTACCTTTCAGATTTCCCGGGAACTGGAAAAAATGACGCTTCTGGAAAACCTGATGCTGGTTCCCGGCGGGCAAGAAGGGGAGCGAATATGGAATGCCTGGTTTCGACCGTGGCGGGTTCGAGCTCAAGAAAAAGAAGTCAGGGATCGTGCCCTAGAAATACTGAGTTTTGTCGAGCTCAATCATCTAAAGGACGAATATGCCGGGAATATTTCCACCGGACAAAAACGGCTTCTTGAAATTGCCAGAACCATGATGGCCGACCCGGATATAATTCTTTTGGACGAACCCGGTGCCGGCGTCAATCCGACGCTTATGAATAAACTTATGGGTTATATTCATCAATTAAACGACCAGGGAAAAACCTTCTTGATCGTGGAGCACAATATGGATCTGGTAATGACCATATGTGATCCCATTATTGTTATGAATGCCGGTTCCATTTTGGCCCAAGGAACACCTGAAAAAATCAGAAACGACGAACGGGTAATAAATGCGTATCTGGGTGATTGATAATGGCGATTTTAGAAGTTAAAGATCTGGTTAGCGGTTATAGCGAGGTCATGATACTCAACGGTGTATCCATCCATTGCTCCGACAACGAAATTGTATCGATAATCGGTCCCAACGGCGCCGGAAAATCCACTTTGATGAAATCCATTTTCGGTTTGATTAATGTCAAACAGGGTTCCGTCTTTTTTGACGGCAAACCGATTACCGGCATGCGCGCCAACCAGTTGGTGAAAATGGGAATGAGCTATGTACCCCAGGAAAAAAATGTATTCCCTTCTCTTACCGTTGAAGAAAATTTGCAAATGGGTGGCTTTATCCGAAATGATGATATTACCCCTTCCATGGAAAAGGTGTTTGAACTGTTTCCCTTTATCGCCGACCGGCGAAAAAGCGTATCGGGAACACTTTCCGGAGGGGGGCGTCAAATGCTGGCGCTGGGACGAGCCCTGATGCTGGAGCCCAAGCTTCTGTTGCTGGATGAGCCTTCCGCCGGATTGGCTCCCCTTGTGCGTGATGAAATTTTTGGCAAAGTCATGGAAATCAGACAAAGCGGTGTGGCCATTCTCATGGTCGAACAAAATGCCAAGAAAGCATTGGAAATGTCTGATCGGGGTTATGTCCTGGTCATGGGAAAAAATCGTTTTGAAGATACGGGTGAAGCCCTGCTTGCGAATCCGGAGGTCGGCAGGCTTTATCTGGGTGGTGCTTAGCTTAGGAGACAGGCTTAACTATGTTACAACTGATCGCGAACGGCATTATTTTCGGTTCTATTATCGCCCTTGGAGCAATTGGCCTGACAATGGTTTACGGTATTTTAAAATTCGCCAATTTTGCCCATGGCGACACCATGAGCCTGGGCGCCTACCTGGCGTTGCTCTTTTTCAATCTGCAGCTTCCCTTCCCGATAGCAGTGGCTCTGTCAATCGTGGTGTCCATTGCCATTGCCATTCTGATCGATCGCTATCTCTATCGATTTTTTCGCAAGACCGGTCCGATTATCCTTCTTATTTCCTCGGTCGGCGTAGCGCTTTTTTTGCGCAATGTCATATTACTCTTCTGGGGTCCCGATCTTTCTTACTACACCCGTGAAATCCGAGTGGGGATTCAAATACTCCCGGGGATTCGATTGAACACTTTTGAAATCCTGACAATTATTGTTACCGGGTTCCTCATTGTCCTTGTGCATCTGTTTTTGAAAAAAACGAAAATCGGTAAAGCCATGCGCGCTTCCTCAGATAATATGGATTTGGCCGAGGTGGTGGGTATTGATACCCAACGCGTCATTACCTGGACCTGGAGCGTCGGGACCGCCCTGGCCGTGGTCGGCGGCATTATGCTGGGAGTGGAAAACGGTCTTCGCCCTCCCATGGGTTGGGAATTGCTGCTGCCGCTGTTTGCCGCAGCGATTCTGGGCGGTATCGGACACCCTTATGGCGCCATGGCAGGCGGCATGATCATCGGTGTTGCACAGGAAGTTTCAACGGGATTTATTTCTACGGCTTACAAACCGGCTGTGGCCTTTATTATCATGATCCTGGTATTACTCATCCGCCCCCAAGGCATCTTCGGAGGTTCCAAGCGATGGATTTAAGCGGTTTATTCTCCTACCTTATATTTTTCCTGGTGATTGTTTCTGTTTACGGTCTGCTGAGTCTGGGATTGAATATCCAGTGGGGTTACACCAAATTGTTTAATATCGGCATCGCCGGTTTTTTTGCCGTGGGCGCTTATACGTCCGCCATCCTGACAACGCCTCCGGCATTGGATCGTGTCGGAGGGTTCAATACACCGTTTCTTGTCGCATTAGTAATTGCGGTTTTGCTGAGCGGTTTGATCGCTTTTCTCATCGGCATCCCCACTTTGAAGCTGAAAGAGGATTACCTGGCGATTGCGACCATCGGCATTGCCGAAACCATCCGCCTGTTTTTCAATAATGAAGCCTGGCTGGCCAACGGGGTTAGAGGCGTCAGCGGTATACCCAGACCTTTTCAGCAGTATATCTCCTTCAATTACAATTTATTTTATCTGTTATTGATGCTTGTGTTTTTAGCCGGTGTTTATTTTACCATTGAAAAAGTTCTGAAATCACCCTGGGGACGGGTGTTAAAGGCCATTGGTGAAGACGAAACCGTTGCTCAGGCCATGGGCAAAAATATTTTTCGGTTCAAGATGGAATCTCTGGTTCTCGGCTCCATGATTATGGGAATGGCCGGCTCTTTATACGCGCATTTCATCCAGTTTATCAGTCCTGAAGTCTTTGTCCCCATGAGCGGTACTTTTTTGGTCTGGGTGATGCTCATCGCAGGCGGAAGCGGCAGTAACAAAGGCGCACTTCTCGGTGCGCTGGTCATCTGGGGCTTATGGTCCCTCACGGATCTGATTACCAATATCGTACCGGTTGGGTATGCGGTAAAGGCAGGCGCCTTCAGGGTCATTGCCATTGCCGTATTTTTAGAGGTTATTCTGCTGGTCAGACCCCAGGGTATCCTCGGGGAAAAAAGCGTATTAAAGCCGGCCAAAAAACAGGAATAAAAGGCCGCCTCCGGTAGAGACGGCCTTGTCCGTTTACCGGAGTCGGTTTATTTGCCGACAGTGATAAATTTGACTGTCTTGATCTTCCCGTGAGAGAACTCCCACACTTCATAGTTGCCCGGAACATCACCGTATTTATTAAAATTGCAGCTTCCGGAAACACCTTCGTAATTGATGGCTTTCCCCTCCTTAATCAATTTAAATGCCTCGGCCAGGTTCCGCGCATCGACTTTAACACCGGGAGGATCGGCAACAGCGCGCAGATTTTTGTGCACCGCTTCAGTGGTGGCTGCACCGCCTTTGGCGATTGCCAAAGCGATGAGAACGACCGCATCATATTCGGTGTCGATATACGGTTTGGGGGGCATTTCTCCGAATTTGGCCTTGTAGTGATTCATAAACCATTCGGACAATTTCAGATTGGGATTGGCGGGTACGGTGCCGTAGGTGTTGTCAACGTACTTATCGCCCACATTTTTTGCCACTTCAGGCGCTTTCATACCGTCTGCATATGCAAAGCCGCCCTTATATCCCAGTTCAAGAATCTGGCGCATGATCACGGATCCGAATTGAGGATAAGCAATCATTACGACGGCCTGCGGATTTCCTTCAATCGCTTTTTGCGCTTCACCCCTGTAAGATGCCTGCTGCTTGTTATAGGGAACCAGCGCCGTCACCTGGCCGCCCGTCTTTTCAAAAGCCGCTTTCAACCCTTTGGCCAGTCCTTCTCCATAATCATTATTCACATAGACAATGGAAACTTTTTTATAGTGCTTGTCCTTGGACAGGACCTGGGCAAGCGCCGGCGCCTGGAGGGCGTCCATTGGCACGGTTCGAAAAACATAATCGTTATCCTTCAATTCGGTAATCTTTTCGGAAGTTGAAGCCGGAGAGATGAGCACCACCTTGCTTGGGATAGCAACCGATGTGGCCACCGGGATGGTGACCCCTGAAGAAAGGGCTCCGGTAATCGCCACCACTTTATCGATATCCACAAGCTTTTTTGCCGCATCGACCGCCGCGGTGGGGTTGGTTTGAGTGTCCCTTAATATGATCTTTATTTTGCGCCCTAAAACACCACCGGCGGCATTAATGTCCTGTTCGGCCAGCAAAGCGCCGTTGTTAACAGGAGGACCGTAAGCTGCCAGATCTCCTGTTGTTGGAACCAGGACGCCGATTTTAATGGGCTCGGCCGCCATGGTTGAAAAAGCGAACAACAAAATACAACTAACAACGATCAATAAACTCATAATGCCTTTTTTCATGTTCCTCCTCCTTTCGTAGTGAAAATAATGACTTATCTGGCATATTCCGATTTTTCGGGGAATTTATTCGGAACCAAAATATTTGCCACAAAGGGACTAAGACACAGAGAAATTTTTACTGCAATTTTTTGAGGCGATCGCTGAGTTTGACAGGATAGACCGCTACATCATAAAGCTTTTTATATTTTTCATCAAGTCGGGAAAAATTCAGGTCAAATCTTTTTCGCATCTCTTCAAGGGCAGGATGCGGATTCAGACATTTTCCGTTTTCCATAACTTTTTCCAGCAAAGGTTCACTTTTTGAAATACGCTCTTCCCTCAGCCCGATAACGTCCTCGACGTAATATCCCTTTGAATTTTTTTCTCTGAAGACCTGTTTTTCACCGGCCAGCGTTACTTTTCCGGGACTCAATTTCCGGACGTCCCGGTCCCCGAAATGTACCATCTTGTAAACAATATCAACGAATGGGGCATCCGCTGAAACCCCCACCTTGGTACCGACCCCGAAGGCGTCAATCTGAGCGCCTTTGGATACGACTTCATCGATCTTAAACTCATCAAACCCGCTGCTGGCAAAGATTTTAACGTCATAAAGCCCGGCATCATCCAGAATTTTGCGAACCCCTTGACTCAGGCTCACCATGTCTCCGCTGTCAAGCCGGACACCAATCAGCGTATGCCCTCTTTTTTTCATTTCTTTGGCGACTACGGCGGCATTTTTTGCACCTTCAAGGGTATCATAAGTGTCGATAAGAAATATACTATGATCAGGAAATGTTTTGGAATAGGCAATAAACGCATCTTTTTCGCTTTCAAAGGCGCTCACATAAGAATGGGCCATCGTACCGGAAAGTGGGATGCCGTACATTTTACCGGCCAGTACGTTGCTTGTCGCCACGAATCCGGCAATGAAGGTGCTGCGGGCGACCTTAAGCCCCGCATCCTGACCCTGGGTCCGCCGCAGGGAAAAGTCGATCAGCGGCCTGCCGGCGGCGGCGTGAATACACCGGGCCGCCTTTGAGGCGATCATGGTCTGGAAACCGACGGTATTCAGCAAAAAGGTCTCAAGCAGCTGGGCCTCGATAATGGGTGCCGTCACTTCCATAACCGGCTCGTCGGCGAAAAATACCGTACCCTCGGGCATGGCATAAACCTCGCCGCTAAAGCGAAGTTGTTCCAGATACGTCAGAAAGTCCGTCGAAAAGCGGCCGGTGGTTTTCAAATACTGTAAATCTTCATCGGAAAACCGGAATCCCTCCAGTTCATCCAAAACCTGTTCAAGGCCGGCTGCCACAAAAAAATTTCTGGTGGAGTAAATGTCCCTGATATAGAGGGAAAAGGTGGCGGTATTAAACACCCGGTGTGAAAAATAACTGGCCGCCATGGTCAATTCGTAAAGATCTGTGAACAGTGGTCCTGCTCGGTGGTGTTCTGTCATTAGAATTCAGCCCCGCAAATCTGATTCATCATTAACGTGCGATATTAAACAAGCTCCTCAGTGAATCCGTTGAACGAATAACATGCATTCCTGCATCGGAAAATCGTTGAAAAGCAGCGTCAGCATCATCCGTATAATCCACCACGCCGGGAATGACGACCGGAGATGTGCAATCTTCCAAAAGATACACTTTTTCTGCCAGTCTTTTGTCCACAAATTCTATCTCACGCAACAGATCGTCAATGGTCCAGGCCATACAATGGCTTTTTGCCTGGCCGGCAATGATGACGGCATCAAATTCTAACAGTTTGTCAATAAACCCGGTGTTTTTTTGTGCGATCTGATTGCCCTCGCCGTCATCCAGCACTTCCGGGCTCAGCACCGAATAATTCTCCGTCAGCGGGTTTCTTCCTTTGACTTGAAAATCAGGCAGACTGTATCGAGCGATACTATGGAAAAAAACAGCCTCTTCAACCGATGAAACCAGTGCATGCCCAATCCCTCCCAGCATGGCATGATATGGCCAGATCGTGAGATCGTATTTGCCGCCTTCTTTTAGTTTCCGGGTATAGTAACGCAGGAATTTTTGACCATATGCGACATCAATTTTTAGACTTTTGGCAATCTCCGGGTTGAATTTCCAGAAACCCTTCTCGACATCTTGCGCAGAAATAAGTGTATAAGGAGCCGGATGGTCTCCTTTTTCATTGACCAGAAAGATAGAATGAAAGATCTGTATGGCTTGATGGGTATCCATGGTAGGACAAACCTGGGTAATAACATCCAGATTACGATAGATGAATTCGCACAACCGGTTATTGTCATCCACCGCTGCGGTTCCTGAACGTCCGCCGACAAAGAGCTCAAATTCCGGGATACAAAATGTGTTCTGCACATCCACGAGCAGGAGACAGATTCTGAGCGTATCTTCAGAAACAGCCTTTATTTCATGCTGCCTTGCCCATTTTCTAGCGTCTTCACTGCGCTCCTGATACCGAACTCTAAACACCTTTCCCACTTTGCCGGGATCAAAATGAGTGGGAATCGGCAGATCATTTGGGGACATGACCGCCTCCTTTTTGTTGAATACCTATTTTATTAAAATAGGAATCAGAATCTTAAATTTCAAGTGATTTTTGGTGAACTTAGGCAATTATTGACTATTTGTTCGATTTAAGGTTACATGTTTAACAAACAAAAATGCAATCATGGTCTACGGCAAGAATTAAAGAGCATCATTATACAGACCTGTTAAATTCATTCCTGAGTCGAACTGAGTTCAAGGAGCGCTTGCAATGAAGATCGAAAAGCCCGGAATACGGCAAAATATTTATTTGCGTTTTCTTAT
>JARRRC010000021.1:0-16870 GCA_037381105.1 Desulfobacterales bacterium | reverse complement strand
ATTGTTGACGCCCTGGCCGATGCCGGCGTCAAGGTGGGACTGTCAAGGGAAGATGCTCTATTTCTTTCAACGCAAACGATTTTGGGGGCTGCAAAATTATTAATGGAAACCAAAGAACATCCCGGCAGACTAAAAGATATGGTGACATCTCCCGGAGGAACGGCGATTGCCGGAATACATACCCTTGAAAAAGGGGGGCTTCGAACCACACTGATCAATGCGGTGGAAGTGGCGACCCAGCGATCCAAAGAACTGGGAGAAATCGTAATGCAAAATTTTTCCAATAACGGATGTTAAAAAAAGAGTGGATTATATGACGGAATATCATTTTAAATCGATAAAGACGTTTGATTATAAAAGGCCGGTTATTGATAAAGGGTATGCCAATCAAACCCTTTGGGTCGATATTTCACATTCGGATATTTCAATTCATCCGGTAAGCGAAAAAGTGAAAAAAGTATTTATCGGCGGCAAGGGATTTGATCTTTGGCTGCTGTGGAATTCAGTCAAAGGAACAACGAAATGGTTCGATGCTGATAATGCCATATGTATTGCTTGTGGCCCCATGGGAGGTACGCCTTTATATCCGGGTTCGGGTAAAAGTATTGTGACGACGATTTCACCGTTAACCGGGACGGTTATTGATTCCAATGTCGGCGGATATTTTGGCCCTTATCTTAAATTTTCCGGATTTGATGCTCTTCAAATCAGAGGAAAGACCGCAAAGGATGTGGTCATCCTCATCGACGGCATCGATGAAAAGGTACAAATTTTTGAAACTTTCGGACTGCCGGACGATTCTTATGCACTTTCGTCTCTACTGACACAACACTTTGCTAAAGGAAAGCCGCGCCATATTTCCGTTGTTTCCGCGGGACAGGGTGCAAAAAACACACGGATGGGATGCCTCAACTTTTCGTGGTATGATTTAAAACGAAAGCGGGCCAGATACAAACAGGCCGGACGCGGCGGAATCGGGACGGTTTTTGCGGACAAATGTATCAAAGCCGTCGTGGCACGCTGGGACATCGTTTCAGTTGATACAAATAACCCTGCGGATAAAATCACATTAAAAGAAGTGGGAAGAAAACACTCACGTGAGATTGTCGAACTCGACCCCAAGCAAAATGAAATGGCAAAGATCGGCACAACCCACCTGGTAACCATCATGAATGATTTTGATTTGCTCCCCACCCATAATTTTCAATATGGCCAACATCCGGAGGGAGGCAATCTCGGTCAAGAGATTTTCAGGCGTATCTTTGATGCGGGATACGATGGGTGCTGGATGGGGTGTACGGTGGCCTGTTCTCACGGCGTCAAGGACTTTGTTCCGTTGACAGGGCCTTATAAGGGGAAAAAGGTTTTTGTGGATGGTCCCGAATATGAAACCATTGCCGGCTGCGGCTCAAATCTGGGTATCTTTGATCCCCATACCGTTATCGAGATGAATTTCTATTGCGACACTTATGGTCTCGACACGATTTCCGTGGGGACGAGCATCGCTTTTGCAATGGAATGCTTTGAAAACGGTCTGATTGAAGAAACCCATACCAATGGAATAAACCTTTCCTTCGGCAATCGGGCGGCTGCACTTGAGATTGTTCATCAAATGGCTCGAGGTGAAGGTTTCGGCCGACTTGTCGGACATGGCGTTCGTGAAATGAAATCGATTTTCAGCAAAAATTATAACGCTGATCCCGATATCATGCAGGATATCGGAATGGAAGCAAAAGGTTTGGAATTTTCTTTGTATATGACTAAAGAATCGCTGGCCCAACAGGGAGGATACGGTTTGGCGCTTAAGGGACCCAAGCATGATGAGGCCTGGTTGATTTTCCTCGATATGGTTCACAATTTTATGCCTACCTTTGAGCAAAAGGCGGAAGCGCTTCACTGGTTTCCGATGTTTAGAACATGGTTCGGTTTGTGCGGATTGTGTAAGCTTCCGTGGAACGATATCGTCCCCGAAGATAACAAAGATACTCCGGAACCCGCAAAAGTCATAAAGCATGTCGAATGGTACGCTCAATATTTCGCCGCAGTTACCGGCAGGCACATGAGGCCCGACGGTTTAATCCGCATGAGCGAAGCAGTGTATAATTTTCAGCGCATATTCAATCTTAAAATGGGCTTCGGGACTCGAAAGCATGACAACATTCCATATCGTGCAATTGGACCTGTAACTCCGGCTGAGTATGAATCTCGAAGAGAACGTTATGACAAAGAGCTCATCGAAAAGCATCATATCGATATTACAGAAATGGCCACGGAAGAAAAAATCAATATTCTGCGAAAATTTCGTGAAAAACGATATGAACAACTTAAGGGTGCGGTCTATAAACGCCGGGGTTGGACCGACGATGGAATTCCGACCATTGAAACCGTAACGCGTTTGGGCATTGATTTTCCCGAAATTCTGGAACTGCTCAAGGCGCATGGCATTGCCGAATGATCAGGTCTGTCGTTTTTTTCCCCTTGCGTATTTCCGTTGATACCTGCATATTTTACCGTTATTACAGGGTTTTCACTGGAAGAGCTGACAGAAGGCTGCAATACGGAAATTCGTAAGAAAGTGTTTTTCTCAACATTTTTCTTCGTTTCAGGATTTTCCCTGGTTTTCATTTCCATGGGCGCTTCGGCCTCCTATCTCGGCGGATTGATGGTGACGTATAAAAACTGGATAAGGATCATCGGCGGTATTTTGATTATTATTTTAGGAATCCATTTGACCGGATTTATTCGCATACGGGGCCTTGATTTTGAAAAACGGATTATGCCGGAAAATAAGCCTTTGCATTTTTTGGGAACGCTGATCATCGGCATGGCCTTTGGCGCCGGATGGAGCCCTTGCATCGGGCCTTTGCTGGGATCAATCCTTATTATTGCCGGAAGCCAGGGAACCGTATGGCAAGGCGTTGTTCTTCTCGGTATCTATTCCGCCGGACTGGCTGTTCCGTTTATTCTGGTGTCGATTTTTATCAATTTTCTATTGGTTTTTATTGGGAAAGCTTCAAAGGTTTTGCGGTATGTCAATATGGTTGCCGGCGTGGTCTTGATTATTGTGGGACTGATCCTTGTCGGCGATAAGTTGTATGTATTCAGTGGGTAATCAAAACATTTTCTGATCATCAAAATCGCTTGCCATTTAAAACGGTATTCGCTATGAAACAAAGGAATTAACCGTTATAGTTGCTTGTAGAAATACTGTTTTTTAATTCGTAACAGCTAAAATAAATATGATATCATTTATGAATCGGAAATCGTTGGCTTTGACCATTGCCATCATATTTTGCTTTTATAATCTGGCTTTTGCGCAGAAGGCAACGTTATCAAATATCGTTGTGACAAACACGCGTGATGATCTGCTTGTATATCTGAATGTTGAAGGTGCATTTACAGAAAAAATGAAAACGGCGATTTTAAGCGGCGTTCCCACGACTTTTTCATTCTATATCAGTTTTTATCAAGTCCGAAATTTCTGGTTCGACAATAATATAAAGGATATCAAGGTTACAAATACGATCAAATACAATAATTTGAAAGAAGAGTTTATTGTAACACGATCATGGGAAAAAAGCGGGCCCCAGGTGACACAATCCTTCGATGAAGCTCAAAAGTTAATGACGGAAATCGACAGCTTAAAGATTGTTCCTCTGAAACAACTCGAAAAAGGCAGGCATTACCAGTTGCGAGCCAAGGCTGAACTCAATAAAGTGACCCTTCCTTTTTATCTGCATTATGTCCTCTTTTTTGTTTCTCTCTGGGACTTTGAAACCGATTTGTATACAATAGACTTTATTTATTAAAACAAACGGTTATAATGATCAATAACAGATATAACAAATCGGCATCATTTCTTTCTAAAGAAGATAAGAAGAGACGGAAGCGCGAAATCATCATTAGCGTTGCCATTATTGCGGTAGTGGCTCTCTTAACGTTTATCGAAAACAGAATTATACATTTCGGCGCCGATATCCCTGTCTCGAATACCATCTTGATGTTCATACTGATCAACATCAATTTGTTGTTGCTGATCTTGTTGATATTCCTTGTTTTCAGGAATCTGGTAAAACTGCTTTATGACAGAAAAAGAAAAGTTATGGGGACCACGCTGCGTACCAGGCTTGTCGTGGCTTTCATCGCTCTTTCGCTTCTGCCGACCATTGTGCTTTTTTTCTTTTCCATAAACTTTATCACAACGAGTATTGAATTTTGGTTTAACGTTCCGGTTGAACAGGCCCTTGAGAATTCTTTGGATGTGGGACGAAGTTTATATTGGAATTCCGAAGAAAGCAGCCGTTTTTTTATGGAACGAATTTCGTATCAAATTACATCAAAGAATCTTTTAAATCCAAAAAATATCAAATCACTTTCCCGATATATACAAGTTGTCCAGCGCGAATTTAACTTCAATGCCATAGAAATCTACGCGGGTAACGCTACTCGCATGACATTTGCCTTGGCTCCGGAATTAGAAGATAAGCCCTTTGACGTCATTTCCGCCGATAACCTGCAAAAAGAAATACCGCCAAAAGGCGTTCGGACATTTTCTGAGAGAATACCCTCCGGTGAACTCATCCGAACCATCGGGACCATTCCTTTTGGATCAACGTCCGCCAATGCCCAGGCCTTTATCGTGTTGGCCCGGCTAATGCCTCCGGATCTCGTAAAAAAGATGTCATCGATATCCAGAGGTTTTGAAGAATACCAGCAGATAAAGCTTCTTAAAAAACCGATCCAGGCGACCTATTACATCACCCTTTCAATTGTGGCTTTGTTGGTGGTGTTTTGTTCGGTATGGTTCGGCTTTTATTTGGCCAAAACGATTACCATCCCGATAAAAGTGTTATCTGAAGGAATCCGCAGAGTCAAAGAAGGAGATTTGAGTGTTAATGTCGCCATGGTGGCGGATGATGAAATCGGAAGTCTGGTGGATTCATTCAACAAAATGACCAGGGATTTGCGGGTTGGAAGAGATCAACTGGAGCTTTCCGCTCGCTTGCTTAGAGAACAGAATGTCGAGATAGAAAAAAGAAGACAATACATGGAAATCGTTTTAAAGAATGTCTCTGCGGGCGTCATTACACTTGACGCCGGAGGATTCATTTCCACGATAAACACGTCGGCTGAAAAAATGCTGAATCTTAAATCAGAAAATATCCTTCAAAAAAGCTATAAAACACTTCTTTCCGGTCAGCTTTTAGAACTTGCCGAAGAAGTCATAAATGACCTTAAAACATCACATCGTGATGCCGCAGAATTGCCGTTAAAGCTGGCCATAGACGGCCGGCCGATGAGTTTTATTATGCATGTCAATGCCTTAAAAGACGATTCCGGTCAACATATGGGTATGGTGATGGTATTCGATGATTTAACCGAGCTTGAGAAGGCCCAGCGTATGGCCGCCTGGCGCGAAGTCGCACGACGGATTGCGCACGAAGTCAAAAACCCGCTAACCCCCATATCGCTGTCGGCTCAGCGCCTTAAACGGAAGTATTCAGAACGGCTTAAAGAACCTGTTTTTGATGAATGTACTCAGATCATCACGGATCACGTTGAACTGATTCGAAAGCTCGTGGACGAATTTTCCTCCTTTGCCAGATTTCCGACTGCAAATCCAAAACCCTGTGAACTGTCGGCGATCATAGAAGAAACATTGGCATTGTATAAGGAGGGACATCCTCAAATTCATTTTGAATTTAATGTGACAGATGTTATTCCCCCGCTTAATCTGGACCGGCAGCAGATAAAACAGGCGATGATAAACCTTGTGGATAATGCCATTGGATCAATAAGAAATGAAGGCGGAATTGTTATCTCCTTAAGCCATGATTCGATTTTAAAGATTGTGAGAATTGAAGTCGCCGACGACGGCATCGGTATTTCCGATGAAGGCAAGACACGTCTTTTTGAACCCTATTTTTCAACAAAAAAGGCCGGCATGGGATTAGGGCTTACCATTGTAAGCTCTATCATCGCCGATCATAACGGCGTGATTCGTGTTCAGGACAACAAGCCCAAAGGTGCCAAATTTGTTATTGAACTGCCGGCGTAAAGCAAGAGGCCGAATTTTGCTCGGTAAGGTAATTTCTTTTTGATTCAGCCTGTTGAATCGATCTTAATTTATTACGGATAAAAAAAGGAGTTTTATAAATGTATCCATCCATTTTAATTGTAGATGATGAACCTTCCATACTTAAATCCTTGAGCGGACTCCTGTCCGATGAAGGTTTCGGTGTTATAACGGCCGCCAATGGATATGAGGCATTAAAAATTATTGATGCCGAGTCTCCGGATCTTATATTGCTCGATATTTGGATGCCGGGCATCGACGGCATTGAAACGTTGAAGGAAATAAAGAAAGTCAATCCTCATATACAAGTCATCATTATATCCGGACACGGATCCATAGAAACCGCAGTAAAGGCCACCAAGCTGGGTGCATTCGACCTCATTGAAAAGCCGCTTTCAATTGACAAAGTCATCGTGGCAATTAATAATGCATTGAACTTCAGGAGACTTGAAGAAGAAAATAAATATCTGCGTAAAAAAACATTGGAAAAACATTCCATTACCGGTGACAGTCCTCCCATTCAAGAACTGAAAAAACAGATTGCCGTAGCAGCACCGACAGAAGCATGGATACTGATTACCGGAGAGAACGGGACAGGAAAAGAACTGATTGCACGCACCATTCATCAACTCAGCTCAAGAGTGGATTATCCAATGGTTGAAATTCACTGCGCTTCCATTCCGGAGGACCTCATAGAAAGCGAATTGTTTGGACAGGAAAAGGGCGCGCTGCCCGGTTCAAGCACAAAAAAGATCGGGAAATTCGAACTGGCGAATAAGGGCACCGTTTTTCTAGATGAAATCGGCGATATAAGTTTGAAAACCCAGTCGAAATTACTTCGTATTCTACAGGAACAGAAGTTCCAGAGGGTTGGCGGCAGCAGAACACTGAGTATTGATGTTCGAGTCATTGCATCCAGCAACAAGCAGCTTGAAAAGGAAATCGAAAAAGGCACTTTCCGGGAAGATCTCTACTACAGGCTGAATGTCATACCTATTGAAGTCCCGCCGTTAAGGAATCGTTTAGAAGACATGCCCAAGCTTATTGAGATATTTTTCAGTGATTGTGCCAAACGAAATCGGAGCAACAAAAAGGTCTTGTCCCGGAATGCTCTTGATCTTCTCTTTAATTATTCATGGCCGGGGAATGTCCGGGAACTCAAAAATCTGGTAGAACGCTTGGCGATCATGGTGAACAAAGATATTATTGACGAATATGATCTTCCGGCGCCTTATAATCCGGGAGCGCGGAGTTCTCCGGCGTCCGTTGAAGCACAGCTTTTTTTAAGTGATTCCTTACAGGATGCCAAAAAGCGTTTCGAAAGAGAATTCATCAAAAGAAAAATAATTCAACATAATAATAATATTGCTAAAACTGCGGAAGCCATCGGGGTTAAACGAGATTATCTGTATAAAAAGATCAAGACCCTGGATCTTACCGATTATCATAACGCAACCGCTTAACCGGAACGCGCTGATTGATCCTGTCTCCTTCGGGGGATGTAATAGAAAATTAAGGCTGGAAAACTTGAATTAAAAATTATGGGATTGAGAATCATCGGCGGTGACTTGAAGGGTAAGAAACTGATGGCGATTCACGGCAAATTGATCCGGCCTACTGCCGATCGGATTAGAGAGGCAATATTTAATATTCTTTCCGGCTGGGTTATAAATGCCTTGGTGCTGGACCTGTTTGCGGGAACAGGCGCTTTGGGGATCGAAGCGTTAAGCAGAGGCGCCGAACGAGCACTTTTTGTGGATAACAGAAAAGAGTCCTTATATGTTTTAAAACAAAACATCGAATTATGCGGCCTTGGCGAAAAAGGCAGTATCGTTCAATGGAATATCAGGCAAAATTTAAATTGCATAAAATCAATCGGACAAAAATTTGATCTTATTTTTTTGGACCCCCCGTACAACAAAAACCTGGTCACACCATCGCTGATCAATCTTGACAAAAGTGATGCTTTGAAAAATGAAGCATGTGTTGTGGTTGAACATTCCGTTCATGAATCTCTCCCAATGGATCTGCATGCATTTCATCTCGCGGATCAGAGAAAATATGGAAAAACGCTTGTTACATTTCTAAACTATGTGATATAAAAGCTTTTTTTCAATCGAGGAGAAATAAAAAAATAAAAGGAAAGGACAGCCGATGCAAAAAATTGCCATATATCCGGGATCCTTTGATCCGGTGACCAACGGTCATATTGATATTGCGGAAAGAGGACTCAAGATTTTTGATAAAATCATCGTGGCCATATTACATAACCCCGTAAAAAAATTTCTGTTTTCCGTTGAAGAACGTGCGGAGATGCTCAAATCGAGCTTTGAGGCATATCCGAATATCGAGGTTGAAACGTTTGACGGACTTCTTGTAGATTATGCATCAAAGAGAGGATCTATCGCAATACTTCGCGGTATGCGCGCAGTTTCCGATTTCGAGTATGAATTTCAGCTGGCGCTTATGAATCGAAGATTAAATAGAGAGATTCAGACGGTCTTTTTGATGACCGGGCTGAGATGGATATTTACGAGTTCATCCATCATTAAGGAAGCAGCGCAGTTTGGCGGCGATATCCAAACAATGGTGCCGCCGATTGTCAACCGGAAATTAAAAGAAAAATTCGGTCTTGCGTCTTAAGGTGGTTCTTTCAAGCGGGACAATTACAAGATCCTGTAGTGGCTATGGCAGAACCGTTTCCAAGAGTTCTATTTTGTTCAATATCTGCGACCGGAAGGCTTTCTTTTTGTACATTTTTAACTTCACGAAAGTGACCGTTTCCCGGTCCCTGCCCCCATTTAAAACCAATCGATCCTTTCACTGTTTTGCATGCGCTTAAAGAAAATATGAATAAAAGAATCAATGAAATCAACACCACGGTTTTTAACAGATTGCCGTTCATGCGGATCTCCTTTTTCTTCTTTTTCCGTAAATAATTATGCAAAAATTGAACCAGGATGGCAAGCAATTGAAATATCAATATTAATAAAAAGTTATATCACAAATAGAGAAGCAGGGGATAACATTTGGTGACAAATATTGTTAATTTCGAGTACCAAAATCGGCGGCGGTATTTGAATCGAACGGCTTGTTAATGACACGGGAAAAGTTTTTATAAGCGTTACTGCTTTTTTTACAATTCGGGTTATCCCGACCATATCCCGGCTTTGGTCAGAATAAAGCGCACAGCTAAAAGTGTCGTAATCAACAGGGCCAAACCGCCAAGCAGATTGAGCCACCATCCGTTGCGATGCGCTTTGGCCCAGTCTTTCCGGTTAAGCAAAAAAAGCAGAATGAGTAACACCAAGGGCGTGCCGCAGAGACCAAGCGCCAACATGATCACCAGTAAGATCAAAAAACTTCCTTTTACAAACGGGCCGATAAGGCTAATCAGACATCCCAAAAACACAATCCCCTTAAACCGAGGATCGCGAACACTGATTCCCCATTTCATTTTGTCGGCAATGAAATAACCCGCAGCCAGATAGGTCGGCGTGATCGTCGAAAATACCGCGGCCCAGAAACCGACGAGAAAAATACCGTGGGCATAGACGCCCAAAACCGGTTTGAGGGGACGAGCCAGATCAAGGGCAGTTTTGATTTCAATGCCCTGGGGATGAAGAACCGCGGCTGCGGCTATAAAAATGGCGATACTGTAAATGCCGAAGGCAATGAACATAGACAAAAAGGTGTCTGTCCAAGCCAGCTTTATGTCATCGGGTCCCCAGTTGCGGGCGTTCACATTATAAGTATGCATGGAGATAATGGTAATGTGAACAGCACCGCCCATGATTCCCGCCATCATCAGTGCCCCCTTGTCGCCGCCGATAAATGCGGGCATAAGCCCTCGGGCCATCTCGCCTATATCCGGCTTTATCGAAGCCACGGTCACAATAAAGCATACCACCACAACGGCCACCAAGGCTTTGCAGACCTTTTCCACCCAACGGTATCCGCCGACGCCGACCAGCAAAAAAATCAGAACCGCATAAGCCAGGGACCACCAGGGTTTGAACACGCCCGTAACAAAACCGGTCGTATCCACAAGAGCCTTCATCAGAACGGCGGCGGCCAGCCAGGTTGCCAGGAGTGCATCGATCATCAGGATCCAGGCCCATATGCTGCCCCAGCTTTCTTCAACCAGAGCGATTATCCCTTTTCTGCCGATCAGTCCTGTTTTGGCGGCCATGAATTGAACCACAAAGGCTAAGAGGGCGCTTAATACCACCACCCATAAAAAACGGTATCCGTATTGTGCGCCGGCAATGGATACACTGGCCATGGTCGCCGGACCGCAGGCTACCGCGCTGATGATCCAAGCCGGGCCCATCCGGTGGGACAATTTGTGAAAGCCGGATCTTTCGAGACGATTTGGCCGGTTATTGGGCGGCATATGACATCCTTAGAATAAGGTGTTACGACAAATTCAGATTAATCCTGCTTTGGCATATAAATCGAAAAAATGATGAGTCGGACCATGACCCTTCCCAATGGATATGGCATGTTCAATGGCGCCGGTAATGTATATTTTGGCAAGAGTGACGGCTTCGAAAAAAGGATAACCCAGCGCGATATTGGCCGCAATGGCTGAAGAAAATGTACATCCGGTACCGTGGGTATTCTTTGTCAATATCCGGTGACTTTGAAGTTTTTTGAATTCTTGACCGTCGTAAAGGATGTCGGTGGCCTGTTCTTCTCCAAGATGGCCTCCTTTGACGACCACCTTTTTGGCACCGAGTTCCAGAATGTCAAGGGCCGCACTTTTCATGTCGTCGATATTATGAATTTTATGGCCGATGAGTGCTTGGGCTTCATAAATGTTGGGAGTTATGACTTCAGCCAAAGGAAAAAGATAACGGACCAAGGCATCCCGTGCATCCTTTTTCAGCAGACGGTATCCGCTTTTGGAAATCATTACCGGATCGAGAACAACTGCCGGCGGTTTTACGGATATCAAGGCTTTTGAGATGGCCTGAATCAACTCGATACTTGAGACCATGCCGATCTTTACGGCATGGATTTCAATATCGTCAAAAAGACAGGTGATCTGATCGTAAACGATTTTGGGATGGATCTCTTGGATATCATAAACTTTCTGAGTATTTTGTACAGTTACCGCAGTGACGGCGCTCATGCCGAAAACACCGTGTGCCTGAAATGTTTTGAGGTCCGCTTGAATACCCGCACCTCCTGATGAATCCGAGCCCGCAATGGTAAGGGCGACCCGCATGAAAAACCTCCTGATTCGATGTGATCGTCAAAATCTTAATATTACTGAAAGCACAATATCGATAAGGGGAATTCAAAAGCGATGAAAACAAAGGCGGAGTCTAAACGTCATGCATGGTTCTCCGATTTCCCTACGGCAGTGCTAACTGTATCAGGTTCAAAGGGTATGCTCTCAGTTCTGTGATAAAATCAGAACACCCCCAGCCGGAATTGTTATAGATATTTATCAGCGGGAATAAAAAATAGCAAGCTTAATTAAGTCCTCGGGATGTTTTACTAAAACCATATAGTAACGGCTCCAGCCCATCACATGTTTGACAAATGGGACAACTCGTGTTAGCAACAATTAAGTCTTATGATGCTGGGGGAGCCGATGTAAATCGGCTGAGAGGAGGCTGGAAGCCTCGACTCCTGGAACCTGATACCATTGATTTTTCTTCCTTCCATCGGCACTTCGGTTTGATGCTATTCTAAGTTTCACATACGTATTCGCAAGGTGCGCTTCCCCGCTTCACTTTGGCGTCTGCGTGATTGGTCATTTCAATGGCTTAGCAGCGGTGGCATTCCCGCCCCCTCCGCGTTCTCCCGCGAAAAGGTTGCGGGAACCGCGGTCTCCCCCACTGCTAAGCCATTGAAATGACGAAGCCACTCCGCCGATATCGTTACGCGGGGAAGCGCACCTTGCGAATACGTACAGCTTCGCAAATCTTAATATATACAATGCATACCCACACCAAATCCAACATTGAATCCGATGTGCGTTCAACTGCTCCGAGCATCAGTTTGGAACAGGTATCCTTTTCTTATCCCGGCGAACAGATATTCCATTCATTAAATTTTACCGTAAAAGGCGGTCAGTGGACTTGTCTTATCGGTCCCAGCGGTTGTGGAAAATCAACGTTGCTCAGGTTGATTTCCGGAACCCTCCATGAAGGGCTTTCCGGAAATATTCGCTTTGGCGATGGCGAGGGCCGACGGAGACCGACGGCCTGGATGGCGCAAAAAGATCTGTTGCTGCCCTGGCTGAACGTTGTAGATAATGTCTGCCTTGGTGCGCGGCTGCGGAATGAAATGTCCGGCCAAAAACGGTTAAGAGCAATTTCGTTGCTTAAGGATGCGGGTCTGGGAGACTATGTCAATGCGCTTCCTTCAGCGCTTTCCGGCGGCATGCGTCAGCGTGTGGCGCTTTTGCGAACCCTGATGGAAGAGCGTTCGGTCATTCTTATGGATGAACCGTTTTCAGCACTTGATGTGCTGACAAGACTCAAACTTCAGGATTTGGCCGCACGATTGGTTGAGGGTGCAACGGTGTTGATGGTGACCCATGACCCCCTTGAGGCGCTCCGTCTCGGGCACAGAATATATGTGATGACCGGCAGGCCTGCAACGCTGAGCGATCCCTTGGTTCCGCCCGGAGCTCCGCCGCGCAACGCCGGTGATCCTGCCATTATTTCCATGCAGGCGATATTGATCGATCGACTGGAAAACCGGGAGATATTATGAATTTTGTCCGTCCAATGGTTATTTTGTTCGGATTGATTGCCATCTGGCAGACGATTGTTCTGACATCCGGCGTGCCCGCTTATATACTGCCCGGTCCCATAAAGGTCGCCGAAGCCGCGATGTCTCATATAGGCCCTTTATTGGACAACACCGTGACGACGGTTGTTGAAATTATTGCCGGATTGTTCATCGGAACATTCTGGGGGGCGTTAAACGCCCTTGTCATGATTGCTTTTCGTCCCTTAAAGCGATGGTTGCTCCCTGTTCTTGTTATCAGTCAGGCGATTCCGGTATTTGCATTGGCTCCCCTTCTCGTTCTATGGCTTGGATATGGTATGAGTTCAAAAATTGCAATGACGGTTCTAATTATATTTTTCCCGGTGACCGCCGCGTTTTACGACGGGTTGCGCAGTACCGAGCCTGAGTGGCTGGAGCTTGCTCAAGTGATGAATGCAAAACCCATGGCGGTTATTCGTCATATTCGCATTCCTTCGGCGCTTCCGGCATTTGCTTCGGGTCTTCGTGTTGCCACCGCAGTAGCTCCCATCGGTGCTATTGTGGGAGAATGGGTGGGGTCGAGTAAAGGTCTTGGGTTTTATATGCTCTATACAAATGCCCGCATGCAGATCGATGTCATGTTTGCGGCCCTTGCTCTTTTATGTATAGTAGCCCTGACGCTTTATTTTATAGTGGACAGGGTAATGATCAAACTTGTTTTTTGGCAAAAAGAAAAAAATGAAAAAGAGGAGAGCAACCGATGAAATTTAAACTTCTTATGGTTTTTTTCATCGCAACGACCGTGCTGATTGGGGCTTCAGATACCGTCTCCGCATCAGAAAAAATAACGGTTGTACTCGATTGGTTCATCAATCCGGATCATGGGCCGCTCATTATTGCCTCTGAAAAAGGATTTTTCAGCCGGCGCGGACTGGATGTCAGCTTCCAGGTTCCTTCAAACCCGAATGATCCTCCAAAACTTGTTGCCGCAAACGATGCTGATATTGCGGTTTCCTATCAACCCCAGCTTTATCTTCAGGTGAATCAGGGACTGCCATTGGTTCGAATCGGAACCCTCATTGCAACCCCATTAGATACGTTGGTCGTACTGGCAGACAGCGGTATAAAAAGTCTTTCTCAGCTGAAAGGCAAAACCGTGGGATATTCAATCGGTGGATTTGAGACCGTTATTCTCAGGGTTATGCTTGAAAGTCAGGGCCTGTCTTTGAATGAGGTAAAGCTGGTCAATGTCAATTTTTCATTGTTACCGTCTCTTTATTCGGGAAATACGGATGCGGTTATCGGTGCATTTCGAAATTTTGAATTGAATCAAATGGCCATTGATAAAAGACCGGGCCGTGCCTTTTTTGTGGAGGAATACGGCATCCCTTCCTATGACGAATTAATACTGCTTGCCAATCGTGATCATATCAAAAGCATAAAACTTAGAAAGTTCATCGATGCATTGGAAGAAGGCGTCCAGTTTCTGGTCAACCACCCTAAGGCCAGTTGGAAGCTCTTTGTTCGGGAGAGGAAGGATCTGGATAATCGGTTGAACCGTCTGGCATGGCAAGATACACTTACCCGTTTTGCCCTCCGACCGCGCGCCCTGGATCACCACCGGTATCAGCGGTTTGCGGAATTCCTTAAAAAACAAGGCTTGATCAAGAAGGTTCCTAAGCTTGAAACCTACGCGGTTGAGCTTCCATGAACGAGAGAAAATAAATCAAATCAACGAGCCTCTGAAAACAGCTCACTGCTTGAAACAACCGGCGGACCGATACGCTTCAGATACGGGACTTTCAGGCTTATCAATCATTATGTTATGGAGCAAGAACTGGAATTTTTTCAGACGGCTTTTGATCCTATTGTTTTCTGATTTTAGTGTCTGTCTTTACCGAATATTTTTCAAGGCGTTTGTAACGGTTCATTGCAGATTTTGCAAAGCGGCCGATAACCCTGGAAAGGTCTGAGGTATTCCAAACGGCCGCAAATTCATCTGACCCGAAGAACCGTTTGTTCATTATATAATGAGGCTCGCGGTCTAAGATCAACCGGACGTCCTCATAATCAAAATCGATTTGTTTTTCAAAAATAGTATTACATAATTCCGTGATGGTCTGACTTCATTTTCGTACTTGGTAAAGGAAATCTGTGGCGCCATGACATTTCTCCTTTCTGGATTTGAAAGCGTCTATCTTTTTAAATATTAAAAGGATCAAATGTAACTGTTTTGGATACACATTATCGTTGACGTGCATCCCTCGTACGATGGGTCCCAAGATAAGGCCGCGCATATTTATTTCCTTGAATTGAAAGGGAATTAAGTTGGATGACCGGATTGGGCTTGAATTCGCGCATGATAGGGCTGTTAAACTTCCGATGAAAAAGTGGTATGTATTTCGGAACATTTATTATAAAATACCATAAAAAAATGAATATCTCAACATTCTTTATGCAGCATTCAAAAAAATCTCTTCTTAACATGCACAGAAACATGTGCATGAATACCCTGTTTTCTGTGCATATCCCTCTGCCAGATCTTATCCATCGATTTGATTTCTATGTAAAAACGATTCGAATATTATTTTAAGAGCCCTGTAAGTATCTTTTAAATATGGCGTTTCGAACGTTTCTTTTCCAAAATGGTTCGAAAGATTCCAATGGGTTGACCGCTGTTCCTATTTGGCACGAAATTTGATCAGAAATCATTTTAAAATAGAATCCAATGAAACCCTAAAGAGAGGAATAATGGACAAACTGCTTTTTATTGACGATGAAGAGGGTATTCGACGGTCTGTGATTCGCGCCTTGAGGCACGAGCCTTATGAAACCTGCACCGCAGAAAACGGTGAGATCGGCATCGGGATTGTCAGAAAGAACATTTCCGATATTTCAACGGTGATTTCAGATTACAAAATGCCCGGATTGGACGGTCTTGAAACACTCTGCGCAATTGGCAACATCAATCCCGAAATCACCCGCATCATCCTTACCGGATATGCAACCATGGAAGCGGCGATTCAGGCGACAAACCAAGGGATTGACGGTTTTTTGACCAAACCGTTTGACAATGTAGAACTCAGGGCCAAGATTCGTTCCATTAATGTGCGAAAACGCTTGAAACAGTTTGTGTCCGAACAGGTTTACAAAAAGATCGAAAAATCCCAAGGACTTCTGAAACCGTCTTTTCATGAGGTATCGGTTCTTTTTTCCGATATTCGCAATTTTACCCGCATGTCCCAGCATATACCTCCGGAAAGAATTGCATCTTTCTTAAATAACGATTATTTCACGCCTTTAGGGGAGATTGCCTATAAACATAACGGTGTCGTGGACAAGCATATCGGAGACAGTATCATGGTGGTTTTCGGTTCTTTGGTCGAGGATGACGATCATGCGATTCGTGCAGTCAAAACAGCCGTAAGCATGCAGAAACAAGCCAAAAGAATTGATGAAGACCTTTCCGGTAAAAACGAATTGAGGCTGAAAATCGGCATCGGCGTATCAACAGGAAAAGTATTTTCGGGCATTTTAGGCTCACGGAGAATCAAAGCATTTACTTCGGTGGGAATGCCGGTCAACATCGCCGCCCGGTTGCAAGGAATGGCAAACGGCGGTGAAATTTTGATGAGTGATATGACCTTTCAAAAGTTGTCGGGAAAAATCGATGCCGAAATGCTGCCTCCTGTGACCGTTAAGGGCGTCAACGAGCCGATTATCGTTTACAGGGTGAAACCTTAATTGATCATAAGCAAAACCCATAACGATCATAATTTTTATTCCAATGTGTGTTTTGATGGTAAAACTTTTTTAACTTTAAACAAGACTTTGTTCAATACTATAATATTATTTTCAAAATGTTAATAAGGTTATGAACAGTTTGTTAATAACTTTGTTGACAAAACACTCATGGAGTTTTCTGATTATACGATAAAAAATAATTTGTGCCTTGACCGTATATAAAATCTGGCTTTATGGCATTAATTTAATAAATAAAGGATTATATAAGATGTTTGAAAAAGGGCGGATTCATATTTCTCGAATATTTGTTGTTTTATT
>JARRRC010000020.1:0-12533 GCA_037381105.1 Desulfobacterales bacterium | reverse complement strand
ATTCAGCGTCGACCGCCAGGGGCCTGCCAATAAGTCTGCTGCTTTGATGAATACCGAAATCCGCTCGTGCCAGTCCATGGCCGTCCATTTTTTACGGGCATCGAGGGCAGCCTTGACCGCCAGTTTCACCTCATATTCTCCGGCTTTGTGATAGGTTGCCACCATATGCCCGTGATTGTGCGGAAGGACACACTTGCCGATATGATCGGTTTTGATCTCCTCCCCGCCGATCATTAACGGTATTTCGATCTGTTGACTGCACAGTTCTTTCAATCTGGTTTTTAGTTCGGCCCTTTCCGGCGAACCGGGCGCATAACTTTTAACCGGCTCGTTTGTCGGCAGCGGTATTTTAAACATTGCATTGGGCATGATACGCCTCCTCAAATAAAATCGTGTAACGATTTTATGAAACTCCCGCAGGTAAACCTGCGGGATTCTATAAAGAAAAGGCTGAAGTTCCTATCCCCGCAGCCCCGTGAGCGGGATCTTCGACAAGCAGCGGGGAATTCAAATCTAAATAAGTTTATCGCAAAGGGTACAAGGGGTCAAGGATTCATGAGATCTAATGTTTTAAATGAACTAAAGTGACCTAAGATTAAGGTATATATGGATTAACTTTAAATCACTTTAGACATTTTAAGCACCTCTATCGCCCTTTTCCGGTGCGTACCCTATCGTTGCATAAACAACATGGCATCAAATAGACCCCATCCTTTGAATTCACCTATTTTCCGCTTTAAACGCGACATTCGGCAGATTCACCAGATAAATGCCCGCACCCACCAAAACAAGGGCCAGCAACAAACCGCCGGTCAACGGTTCTTTTAGCAGCAACCCCCCTGCCAGAACGCCGAACAGCGGCGTCAAAAAGGTGAACGAGGCCAGACGCGACGGGGGATAGTACCGGATGAGCCAGAACCAGGCCAGGTATGTGATGAACGCCACCCAAACCGTTTGATAGACGATACATCCGGCAATCAAAGGTGTCATCAGGACAATACCCGGCTCACCCTTTACCAAAGAACCCATTGGCAAAACCACCGCGGAAACGGCGAGCTGGTACAACAGGGTTTTGCTCGGCCTGATCCTTGACAGCGGGCTGGCCTTGATCATTACGGTTGTTGCGCCCCAAATCACCGCAGCGCCCACCAGCATACAGTCACCGATAAGCATCCTGTGGGAGGGATAGCTCAGCGACTCCCTGAAGGCGACGACAATACCCGCAAATGCACAGCACAACCCTATGATTTGAATCTTCCGAAGGTTCTCGCCCGGAATAAAGAACTGAGCCCCCAGGGCTACGACAAAGGGAGATGTGTATAAAAAAATAACCGCACGAGATGCATTGGTAAAATCCAGGCCCCAGTAGATCAGAATGAACTCCGCGGCAAAGAGAAGACCCGCCGCGATTCCCCACCACAGGGTGCCGTCCTTCTCCATGACCGGTTCCCGGCGCATTGCCATCCAGATCCGGATGAAGATCAATGCGCCCGCGGACCGGATAACGTATTGCAGCAAGTGCTGAACACCGCGGATCGCAACCTTGATGGCCACCTGCTGCACGCCCCAGCTCGCACAAAGCACAACCAGCATCGCCATGGCAATAAAGTCTAATATTTGTTTTTCGCCTGTCGCGTTTCGATTCATACGGGTTCTCCGCTTTGAGGATTTCGGGTTCGAGTGCCGATCGTTTTTCCTGCTGTGGCGCCCACAAGCACATGTGTTCCCGTCTGCCGGGTGGTGATAATGCCGGCCATACAGACCAGAATGGCTCCCGCCCACGCCATGAGATCCAAAGTTTCCCCCCAGAGTATCCAACCCATAACGGTTGCGAATACGACATTTCCATAGGTCAACGGGCCCACCTGGGCTGCCGGCGCCATACTGTATCCTTTGGTCAGAAAAAATTGTCCGACACCGGCCAGAAATCCGATGAGAACGAGCAACCACCACATTTTATGCAAAAGCGATATCCACGACCAGAACGAGGGAATCGCTGAAATCACGGTTGAAAAAACCGTAAAATAAAACACGATCCGGATTGCCGGTTCTGTTAGAGACATGCGGCGGATGGTCACCATTGCAATTGCGGCCAGAATACCCGCCGCCAAAGCCACGAGCATCGCCGGCTGGAATATACCGGCTCCGGGTTTGAGAATCAGAACAATGCCGATAAAACCGGTAATGAGGGCCCATCTGGCACTGTGCGTTACCTGTTCACCGATCCACACGGATGCAATCAATGGAATGAAAAGAGGAGATGTCGAAGAAAGCAAAAAGGCTTCGGAAAGCTGCAGCCTGGCGATGGCATAGAAAAAGCAATACATGGCACCCAAACCTGCCGCGCTGCGCAGCAAATGAAGTTGAAGGCAGTTCGTCCTGATGCCTCCGGTTTGCCGGCTGTAAGCCAGCCACGGCAGGACAAATAAGAGTGCGCAGAAATTTCGAAAGAAAACCACCATCTCGTTATTAAAAGACGTGGAAGCCACTTTCACCAGTGTCCCTACCATGGCAAATATAAATGATGCGCCCAGTACGAATAATGCACCGGCAATGGGTCGATTCCGGTAGGTTTCCAAATGAGACGCGGAATCCATATTTCTGTTATGCAAGGTGTTCATTTTTCGGATGGGTTGCGTATTTCCTTAATTGAGCACAAACAGGGCCGAGAAGGTTTTTAAAAATTACCGCCCACTTTACGTTTATATATACAGTTGTCAAGAATAATAACCGGTTCTAAATAAAATGTTGCAAATTTAGATATTTGGACATATTTTATAATTATATTGACCATTTTATATTGCGACACCTTAATTCTAACCTCGATATTTCATTTATAATAAAAAAACCTCTCAAAAATTTTAATGAATATTCGGGATAGGTGAATAGGAGGGGATAGGTGGTAAAAACCGATACATGCGCTCGAATGGGGATTATGATTTTCTTTTCCGTTTCATTAATTTTAACGTCTTCCCTCGCATCTTCCGTGCAAAAATCGACATCTTCGATTACCGATGAACAGGCCATACTTCGTCGCATCAACAGCCCGTTTAAAGGAGACCTCGGTGAGATCCGCAAAAGAAGAATCATCAGGGTTCTGGTGAGCTACTGCAAAACGAATTATTTCTTTGATCACGGAAAACCCCGAGGGTTCGAATATGAGCTGCTGAAGGCCTATGAAAAATTTTTAAATCAAAACGTAAAAAATGCCTACGCCAAAACCAAAATGATATTCGTTCCCATACCGTTCGATCAAATCTTACGGGCCCTGAACAAAGGCCAGGGCGACATTGCCGCGGCAACGTTAACCATCACTCCCGAAAGACAGAAAATCGTTAATTTTACAAAGCCCTATATTTCCAGAGTCGATGAAATTGTTGTGTTGAACAAAAATATAAACAAGCTGCAGTCCCTCGAGGATTTGTCGAATCAAAAGGTTTATGTGCGCAAAGGAAGCTCCTATGTGGCACACCTTGCATCCTTGAACCAAAGATTGAAAAAACTGAAAAAACGGCCGATTAAAATTTTAGAGTCACAGGAATACCTCGTAACCGAAGATATTCTGGAAATGGTCAATGCAGGGATTGTGGATATCACGGTGGCCGATCATCATGAAGCCCGGGCATGGTCTCAAGTTTTGCCGAATATCGTGATTCGCAATGATCTTAAGATAAATTCAGAAGGCCGTATTGCCTGGGCGGTGCGCAAAGAAAACCAAGCGCTCCTTTCAAGTTTAAACGATTTTATCCAAAAGAGTAAAAAAGGGACCCTGCTGGGGAACATTCTTTTTAAAAGATATTATCAGGATTCAAAGTGGATTAAAAATCCGATTGCCGAGGCGGAACGAAAAAAATTAGCGGAAGTAATGGACCTTTTCAAGAAATATGCTGCCCGGTATCATTTTAATTTTCTTGAACTTTCCGCCCAGGCCTATCAGGAATCAGGCCTCGACAATTCAAAAAGAAGTCCCACAGGCGCAATCGGGATCATGCAGGTATTGCCCGAAACAGCATCGGACAAAAATATTAATATAAAGAATATATATCTTCTCGAAAATAATATTCATGCAGGAGCAAAGTATTTGAATTTTCTGCGCACCAGATATTTCAGCATCCCTGGAATGAAACCTGCCGATCGTGTATTTTTTTCCTGGGCTGCGTACAATGCCGGTCCTGGCAGAATTTATAATCTTCGGAAGGAAACAATCAAACGAGGTTTCAACCCGAACAAATGGTTTTTCAATGTAGAAAAAATTGCCAGTGAATTGATCGGGAGAGAAACCGTGGATTATGTCGCCAACATCAACAAATACTATGTCGCCTATCAGCTCTATTTTGAAATCCATAATAAAAGAACTAAAATAAAACAATTACTTCACGATTGATCCTCTTATACGGATATCCCGTAATTTTTTGATGAATCTGCGGGTCAGTCTTGTCGATACGTTGTGCTCGAAGATGTCGCCCTCCGGAGTTTGACCTCTGATTTTAGCGTCGCTAAGAAACATGCCCAAGAGTTTCCTCCCGGCTTCCATCCGAGCATCCGTCTGTTTTGCGGCAGCATGCCGGCGTGAAGCGCCGACCGGCAGAATTTCAGTATCCGACAGATATTTCATGAAATTAAGGATTCTTCCCAGCCGAAGAAGGGTCACCGCTTCTTTTCCGGAAGTGGTGTGAGAAACGGGCAGCGCGCTGGAACGCATGAGCGAAAAGGTATCGGGGAGGATTTTTAGGGCTTCGCATTGCTCGTAGTCCCTGCTCCCCGGTGCCGGGTAAAACACCGAAATACCGGCAAGCACTCTTCTGGCGGCCAGATAAATCAGATCATCCAGGGATTCTTCAGGCGTTTGATCCGGTGCGCCGGCAATCACATATCCCACGGCGTTCATGCCGTATCTTTCCGCAGATTCCAACACACGGTCAAAGGCTTTGCGACTATCGGGACGGTTGAATCGTTCGAGCCGAATCCGGGAGCTCGACCCAAGGGAAAGGTTCAGGGTCTTGAATCCCGCAATTTGCATGTCATGAACCGTATCGTCATCCAATGTCGCGGGTAAAAGCCCGTTCATTGCCCTTATTTCCAGGTCGTATCCTTTGAAACACCGGCTGATCTCATGGAGCAGATGCCGGAACCAGTGTTTATCAAAAGAGAGATTTTCATCTTCAAAGTCGATGAATCGAACATGGTATTGGAAGACGGCCCTTTCGATCTCTTCAATCACGGATTTCACGCTTCTTTGGCGAAAGGGAATCGGCGAAGCGGCGCCCAGGCAGCAGTAGGTGCATTTCAAGGGACATCCCCGGCTGGCGGTGATCACCGCGCTTCCGTTATGTTTTCTTTGATAAAATTGATTCTTGACAAGATCGATGGCAGACAGCGGAAGTCGATCCAAATCGGCGGTAAATGCCGGCTTTCCCGCATAAAGGGTTCCGTCTTTATTTCTGAAAACGATTCCCGGTATGGAATCGACGGCGGTATTGGTTTTAAGGGCCCTGGCAAGGAGCGGCATCGAGACCTCCCCTTCCCCCCGGATGGCAAAGTCGATGGCCGGGTGTTCCATGGCGTGTTCGTAAAGAGCGGTGGGATGATGCCCGCCGATAACGATGCGACATGTTGGAAGGAATCGTTTGACAGATTCGGCAACCTTTAAAGCTTCCCGGAAATAGGGGGTGAACAGGGCTGAAATCCCCACCAGGAATGCTCCGGAATTCCCGGCGGTCCGGCCGATATGTTCGAAACCGTATCCGAAGTGCCGGTAATGATGAAACAATCCGAACGGGGATCGATCCGGCCCGGCATAGAATTGTCGAAGATAACCCATTTCCTCCGGCAAATCGATGATTCGGGATTTTGAAGTGGAAAGCCCGTCGATGATTTTAACGGAAAATCCTTCCTTTCTCAGGGCCGCGGCGATGCATGAAAGCCCGTAGGGAATGGTTCTTTTGACGGTCAGATAAAAGTCGCGAACCGGCGGCTGTATAAGAATGATGTCTGTCAAGGTGATGTCCCTTTTTATCTAACTGAGCCCTCGGGGAGTTTTTCTTCGAAATCCTCAGGTATGATTAAATTTTTTCTGTAAGAACTCAACCCAATATTTCATTTGACATGTAAGTTTTCTTATCTTATCGTAATTTTAATACTTGAATCTTGCACAGACAATCTTGAAACTTTAAATATAATACAGTCTTACCAAATCGTTACATTGAACTAAGTGCCTGTCTCTTTTTTAACCTGTGTGGTTTGGTGTTTTAGAAATTCTTCCATTATTAATTCAAGGCGGCATCTTCGACTGGCGTGATCATGCGGTTTAAAGAAAAGATTATCCGTGGAGCGCTCGTTCGAAAAACACCCCGACCTCTCAAATAAATACATAATGGCAACTAAGAATATATGCATTTATTGGCATATAATCTTCTTAACCGGTGTTCGTCCATGAATGCGCATTTTTGTTATAAACGGACACCAACCAAGGCGATGGAGGAAATAATATGAACAGACACCGGCAAGCCGAAGCACTCACAAACTCATGGAAAACAGAACCGCGATGGAAAGGAATTGAACGTCCCTATACCGCCGACCAGGTGGTTAAACTTCGCAGCTCCGTTCTGATCGAATATACCCTCGCCCGTTTGGGCGCAGAAAGGCTCTGGGATCTGATGCACTCGGAACCGTATATTCAGGCACTGGGCGCATTGACGGGCAATCAGGCCGTTGAACAGATATTGGCGGGACTGAAAGCCATTTACCTCAGCGGATGGCAGGTGGCGGCCGATGCAAATACTGCCGGACAGACCTATCCGGATCAGAGCCTGTATCCTGCCGACAGTGTGCCGGCGGTGGTCAGAAAAATAAACAATGCGCTGATACGGGCCGACCAGCTTCAATACCTGCATGACAGAGGCGATATCCATTGGCTGGCCCCCATTGTTGCGGATATCGAGGCTGGCTTCGGCGGTCCGCTCAATACCTTTGAATTGGTCAAAACCTGTATCGAGGCCGGAGCGGCGGCGGTACATCTGGAAGATCAAATCTCCTCTTTGAAAAAATGCGGCCACATGGGGGGGAAGGTTCTGGCACCTTCCTCGGAATTTTTACGTAAATTTGCGGCTGCCCGGCTTTGCGCCGACGTTATGGGTGTGCCCACACTGCTGATAGCGAGAACCGATGCCAGAGGCGCCCGTTTGACCCGAAGCGACATAGACCCCATTGACCAGCCGTTTTTGACCGGAAGAAGAACGCAAGAGGGTTATTTCGAAATAAAAGGCGGTCTGGAGCTTGCCATTGCCAGGGCCCTGTCCTATGCGCCTTATGCGGATGTGATCTGGTGTGAAACCTCGACGCCGGATCAGGGAGAAGCCCGGGAATTTGCCCAGGCAATTCTGGATAAATTTCCGAATAAATTGCTGGCCTACAACTGTTCGCCCTCGTTTAACTGGAAGCTGCATATGGATGATGCTGCAATCTTAAGATTTCAGGAGGAACTGGGAGCCATGGGGTATAAATTTCAATTTGTCACCCTGGCCGGCTTTCATACCTTAAATGCCTCCATGTTCGAACTGGCCCATGGCTATAAAGCAGAAGGCATGGCAGCCTATTCGCGGTTCCAGGAGCATGAATTTCATATGGAGCGGCAAATGGGCTACAGTGCGGTGAAGCACCAGTCGTTTGTGGGTGCCGGTTACTACGACGAAATTCAATCGATCGTCACCGGCGGCGAGACCGAGACCGCCGCCCTGAAAGGTTCCACCGAAGAGGAGCAGTTTCACAGGTAAGGCTGGCAGAACGAAGGATGTCAGAGATCGGAGGCCGGAGGACTGTGTTCAGTGTTCAGAGTTCAGAGTTCAAAAAATCAGAAGACAGAGGGCCAGAAGTCGGAAAATAGAAAAGAGGAAATGGGCTCAACGCTGAAGGCTCAAAGGTGAAAGGATTGAAGGATTGAAGGATTGACCATCATCTAACGATCCTAACGATCTAAACAATTAATTTTCACGCAAGATTCAGGTATGTTTTAGTCGATGAGAAGGCTCATAGGGAAAGATGTCGATAATTTCTCCGCTTTCAAGGCGAGCCTGGATTTGCTGCCAAAAGGCTGCATCGAACAAGTCACTGTGGTGCGTCATAAAAATATCTCTCAAAGATGGCTCCAACCCCAAAAAATTCCGGAACTCTTCGGGAAACACGTCGCTGCTGCCGACACCAAACCAAACCTCGGAAGATATCTCCTCGTCATAGGTTCTGGGTTTGGGCATGACCCTGAATTTGCAGTCGGACAGCAGACAAAGCTCGTCATAGTCATAAAAGACCACCCGCCCGTGGCGAGTGACGCCGAAATTTTTGAGCAGCAGGTCTCCGGGGAAGATATTTGATGCGGCCATGTCTTTGATGGCCTTGCCGTAATCCACGGCAGCGGCCCGCGCTCCGTCCCCGTCCGCTTCTTTAAGATAAATATTCAATGGGGTCACCCGGCGCTCGATATACGCATGTCTGATCACCACCTGGTCGTGGTCGACCATCACATTTTGGGCGGCATCGCGCTGGAGGCCGTCCAGCAGCTCGACGGAAAAACGGCCTCGGCTGAACTTCAGATGCTCGAATTCCTGGGCATCCACCAGTCGACCGGCCCGATCATGCTTGAATACAAGATCGTATTTGCCCATAACTTCACCCTTTGTGGTGCGCTTCGGGTAGGCAAAGTGATCTTTTATCACCTTGAATACCAGGTCGTAGTCAGGCATGGTGAACACTTCCATGACCATGCCTTTTTCCCCTTGGGCGGTTTCGAACTTTTTGTCGGATCGACTCAGGTGTTGAATCATATCGCAATACAACTCGGATTTTCCGTGTTTGTTGTAACCGATGGAAATATAAAGTTCCGCGATTCGTTTCCGAGGGATGATGGTCTTCAAAAACCCCACTAACTCGGAGGGTTTTTTAACATCGACATGGAAATAAGAACGGGTAAAGCTGAATAAAATACTGACATCGTTCTCATCCGAAAGCACGGCGTCCACGATAATTCCTTCCGGCGTGTTGAACAACGCAAGAACCAGGGGAATGATATCCGGACCCATAAACATCCGACCCACCAGATAGGCGCCCTTTCCGCGATAAAAAACAGAAGTCAACATTTCCGCACGATTGAAATACTTCCAATACCCGCTGCCTCTAAGGAGGTGATCAACCTTTTCAGCGGCCAACCGTGCATCGCGCTTAATATCCTCGTATGCTGTTTGCGGGTGGTAACCGCAGAGTATGGCTTCCATCAGCAGCGGGGTGGGACGGTCTCCGGCATAGTTGCGATACGGGAGTCGACTCACTCGCACGGGCGCTTTTCGAGTACACGTGTCTACAAATTCTATTTGCGGATCAACTCCCACCGTGTCAAATATTTTACGGGTCACCGAATTGAAAAAGGTTTCCGCCAGCTCCCATACATCCAATGCATGACTCAGTTTTAAATAGGCGCCTTTGATATCGATCCAAATGCTTTCATCTCCGGCCCGGCGGCCCAACAGCCGTTTGACCTCTGCAACGATTTGATCCACCACGGCTTTGTAAAGATCCAGCCGCTCATCTGCATCGGATTTCAATCCATGCCAGTCCCGATTCAAAAAGCGTTCCCCGGCCCGCTGCGTAATGAGCCTGAATTGGGTCTGAAAGTGGTCAAAAGCTCTAAAAACCGCATGGGCGCATTGATCGGCGGATGACCTGTGGGAGGATTTTGGGTTCATAAGCAAAAATTCCGGCCCATCCTATATCCCGCAGACAAGGAATGGCCGGACTTTGGTTATCTGTGATTAGGATTCGAGGATTCAAGGGTTCAAGTGACTGCAAACGCATTGATTCTGCTTCCTGACCTCCGTCGTCCGGCCTTTTATCCTTCAATCCTTGATCCTTACTCCTTACTCCTTACTCCTTTCACCTTTGAGCCTTGAGCCTATTTTCTCTTTCCTATTTCCTATTTTCTGTTTTCCGACTTCTGTCTCTTTCCCCTTTCCTCTATTCTCTCCACTGTTCACTGTTCACTATTCACCCTTCACCGCTTCCTATATTACATCAATGACGAGGCAGCCACCCTGGTCAATTCAATAATATAGTTGGGAAACATTCCTCCCGCCACCATCCCGAAAACCAATAATCCGGCCAACACTTTTATGGAAGGAGCCACCTTGAGTTCGGGCAAGTCCTCTCCGGGTTCCAAAAGGTAGGCGGCCTTGACCACCAGAAGGTAGTAGTAAAGGGAAATGAGCACATTGATCATGGCAATGAGCACCAGAGCAAAATAGCCTTTTTCCATGGCCGCAGTAAAAATCAGAAGTTTGCCGGTAAAGCCGATGGTGGGCGGAATGCCGGCCAGGCCGAAAAGCGCCATCATCAGGGCCAGTGCCAGAATCGGGGAACGGCGATGCAATCCGGCCAGGTGCTCGATATCCAAATTCCTGCCGTCGTCCGCCACTTTGACCACCACCAAAAAACAGGTGAACTTCATCATTAAAAGAGACAGTGCGTAAAAGATGGCACTGGAATAGCCAGCCGGGCTCATACTCAAAATTCCAATGAGCACGTATCCGGCATGGGCGATGCTTGAGAAAGCCAGCAGCCGCTTTAAATCCTTTTGGACAATGGCCGCCAGGTTGCCGATGGTCATGGAAATGATGGAAAGTGTTACCAGGATATGGACCAGATAGGCACTGCCGCCGGCGCTCAACGCGATGATTCTCATGAGAACGGCGATTGCCGCAACCTTGGAAGCCGTGGCAATATAGGCGGCCACCTGGTTGGCGGCGCTCTCATAGACGTCCGGAGCCCAAATATGAAAGGGAAATGCGGCCAGTTTGAAGAAAAATCCGCTGAGCAGGAGAATCAGAGCGATAATCACTACGGGCCGGTTTATGACACTGGGAAGTATTTTAAGAATTTCCACCAAATATGCGGCCTGGATACTGCCGTAAAGCAGGGCAAAACCGAAAAGCATCATGGCCGTTGCGGAAGCCCCGATAATAAAATATTTCAAGCCGGCATCGATCCCCCGGTCACGCCCCTTTCTTAAGAAAACCAGCGTGTAGAGTGAATAGCTGGAGAGTTCGAGAGCGACCAATATGGCCAAGAGGTGAACACTGCTGACCAGCATCATCATGGACAGGGTGCAAATGAAAAGCAAAAAGTAGAATTCCGGGTGATAACGCTTTTCGATCCCTTCGAGTTCCGTACAGAGGCACACCACCAGAAACAGCCCCATGGACAACATGACTTTAAACACCTGGGAAAAGAGATCGATACGATATGCTCCTGAAAAGATGTCTCCGGTCAAACGAACACATGCCAGGCAAACCCCAACGCCCACGGAGGCCAGGATGAGGGCAATAAAATAGACCTGTTCGGGTCTGATCCGCCGCACCATGGATAAACCTAAAAATACGACGGCCGATATTAAAAAGTAGGATTCAGGACTGAAAATTATCCAGCTCATCATGGCAACCCGTTGATAAAAGGAATTGATGCCGTTTGAATCATGTCCAGCATTACATTGGGAAAAAGACCGAAAATGACAATAACCGTTACCAGGATCATCCTGGGAATACCCAACTTAAAAGAAACATCTTCCAGATGTTCAAAACGTTCGTTTTTCGGCCCGTAGCAGGTTCGCTGCACCACCCGCAGGATGAACAGCGCACTCACAACCAGGGCACATACCGCCAGTACTCCATACACCGGATAGACTTTGAAGGAAGAAATGAAAACCGTTAGTTCCGCCCAGAAACTGGCCAGACAGGGAACCCCGATTCCGGTGAGTGCCGCCACGATCAAGTACCCGCTGGCCACCGGCATGATACGGCTCAGTCCCCCGAGCTCCGCAATGGCTTTTGTGTGGGTTCTATCATAGATATAACCCACCGCCGAGAAGAAAAGGGCCGTCATCACCCCATGGGCGAACATCTGAAAGACAGCCCCGTTGAGCCCTTCGACGGTCACAGTGGCCAGCCCCAAACCGACGATACCCATGTGCGAAACACTGGAATATCCGATAACAAATTTGAGATCGGTCTGGCTCAATCCCACAAAAACGCCGTAGACAATGCCGACGACGGCGAGGATCGCCATGAGATGCGCCCAATACTGCCAGCCTTCGGGGCAAAGGAAGATGCCCACGCGCAACACACCGAACGCGCCGATTTTCATGAGAACACCGGCATGGACCATGCTCACCGCCGTGGGTGCAGCCACATGACCTGTCGGCGACCAGGTGTGAAACGGCCAGACACCCGCCAGGATGCCAAATCCGATATACAGAAGAAGGAACGCGAATTTTTGTTGAAAGGGGGTGAAGGTTCCCGGATGCATGAGTGCCACCAGATCGAAGGTATGCAATCCCGATTTGACCACGAGATAAATTATGGCCGGAAGAATCAGCGCACTGCCCGCCAGCAGATACAGGGTCAGCTTCATGGCTGCATACTCCTTGCGCGTGCTGCCCCACACGGCAATGAGCAGATACATGGGAAAAAGCGAAACATCAAACCAAACGAAAATAA
>JARRRC010000019.1:0-12703 GCA_037381105.1 Desulfobacterales bacterium | reverse complement strand
CCAAGGATACCGTTGTCTGTCAGTGATGCGGATGCTGAATGAGATCAAGCCCGGCAGGCTTAGACTCCAGCTTGTGGCCATCGCTACGGGAACCAAATCAATCGCATGCTCGAAGTTTGCCGGAGCAGTCGATGTAGAGGTATACGAAGATCACATGGACCTGTTGTCTTTAAGGCATCTGGATCTCATTTTGGAAATGACCGGAGACCCAAAGACCCTGAGTGATCTGGTTAAGAATAAATCCCCTTCTGTCGGTGTATTGGACCGCCAAGCATCCATGCTCTTTTTCGACATCGCCGCATTATATCAGCAAGGATCCGACCCGGATTTTGAGATCAGCCTGGCCACGTCTTTTGCTTCTGCGCTGTTGGAAGCTTCGCCGGACGCAGTCATGGTGATCGACAGAGACTTTAGAATCATCACCTGCAATGAATCGCCTTATATCACAGGGGACAAGGATCGTGATTGGGCGATTGGAAAATTCTGTTTCGAGGTTATTCATAATAATCATGCATCATGCACCACCAATGATTTAAAATGCCCGGTAGAAGAAGTGTTGAAGACGGGTCGACCGGCTCGCTGTCTGCATGAGATCGAACACGGTTGCGGAGAGGGCCGGGTCCATCAGTCAACCGCCTATCCCCTGACCAATCTTTTAGGAGAAATCGTCCAAATTGTCGTCGTAATCCGTGATATCACCAATGATCTGATCGATAAGGTCGAGCAGCGCACAAAGATCATCAAAACCGATTTGGAACGCTTTGCACGGGAAGACAGGCTTGCCTCTCTGGGGCGACTCGTGACATCCGTATGCCATGAAATTAACAATCCCATTTCCAGCATTCTGACATTTAATAAATTGATATTAAGATGCCTGCGGGAAGACGAGCTTCCGAAAGAAGGAATAACAGCATTCGAACGTTATCTTGACGTAAGCGTCAAAGAAGCGATGCGTTGCGGTCAAATCGTCAAAAATCTTCTCACTTTTGCAAGGCATAAAAGCATTGAAGTTCGTCAAATCGATCTCAATGAAATGATCCGTACCATAATCGTACTTGTTACATATCAATTGGAGATGATCGGAATTGAACTCGAGCAGAATATACCGGACCCGCCGTTTACGGCGAAAGGGGATTACACACAAATTCAGCAATGTCTGATGAATCTCGTTTTCAATGCCATTGAGTCCATGACAAAAGGGGATAAATTGATCATTTCCGGTGGGCGGAACAATGAAAACAAAACCATTTGGCTGACAGTGGCCGATACCGGCTGTGGAATTGCTTCCGAAGACCTCAGCCGCATTTTCGAACCCTTTTACACATCCAAAAAAGACGGAAAAGGCGTTGGTCTGGGGCTGTCCATGGTATACGGCATCATCCGGGATCATGGCGGGTCCGTAGAAGTCGAAAGCGAACCCGGTAAGGGATCAGCGTTTAAAATCGTTCTGCCGTCCGGGGTCGAAACTTAAGGACCCACACAAAGAGAGGCTACATGACTCAATCGATGAAAATACTGGTGGTTGACGATGAGGAGCCGATTTGCGAGGCTTTGAATGCTTGGCTTGTCAAAGATGGCTATCATGTCGATACGGCTTTTTCGGGACAGGCGGCTGTGGATCGCATTAGACAATGTTTATTTGATTTGTATCTTATTGACATCAAAATGCCGGGCATGGGAGGGATCGAACTTTTGGGCCGGATAAAAGAGACTCAACCCGATGCCAATGTGATTATGATTACCGCACACGGATCGATCCAGACTGCGGTAGAAGCCATGAAACTCGGCGCATGCGATTATATCTGCAAGCCCTTTGATCCTGAAGAGCTTTCTCTTTTGATTGAACGGGTGTCCGCCAATCAGGCGCTTAAGGATGAAAATGTTGTGTTGCGCGAACAGTTGATGGAAGTGCATGAGAAGACCTTCGAAGGTTTGGTTGTGGAATCCGATGCATTGCGTGAGGTGTTCGAAAGTCTAAAGGATGTGGCTCCTATATCGACACCGGTGCTCGTTACCGGTGAAACCGGTGTAGGCAAAGAGATGGTGGCCCGAGTGATTCATTCGCAGAGCGAACGGGCATATGGTCCTTTCGTTGCGATCAACTGCGGCGCCCAATCCGAGACCCTCTTGGAAAGCGAACTTTTCGGCCATGAGCGCGGCGCCTTTACCGGTGCGGTTAAAGCGCGTCGCGGAAGGATAGAGATGGCCAATAAAGGTACCCTCTTTTTGGATGAAATCGGTGAGATCTCGCCGAAGATGCAGGTCAGTCTGCTGCGCGTATTGGAAGAGAAAAGATTTCAGCGACTCGGCGGAAGCCAGCTCATCAATTCGGATTTCCGCCTGATTAGCGCCACCCACAGAGATCTGTCCCTGTTGGTCAAAGAGCAACAATTTCGTGAGGATTTCTATTACCGAATCAATGTGATTACCGTGAACATTCCCCCTCTGCGGGAACGGTTGGCTGATATTCCGGTGCTGGCCGATCATTTTCTGGATCGCTATGTTCAGGAAACAGGCAAACAAGTAAGAGGTTTTACCCAGATGGCTCTGGACATGCTGAAATCCTATTTATGGCCGGGAAACGTTCGAGAGCTGCGCAATGTTATCGAACGAGCGGTGGTGATCGCCCGCGGTCGCATGATCGGTGCCGATGAACTTTCGTTCCTGCAATCCAGTAGCGATGAATGCAAATCGGGATCAATGACACTAAAGGAGATGGAAATCAGCTATGTTAAGACCATCCTTGAGGACTCCGACTGGAACATTACTCGATCCGCCAAACGATTGGGCGTTGACAGAAGCACTCTGACCCGAAAAATCAAACGCTATAACCTAAAACGAAGATAACCTATATATTTTCCGTGATGAGCGGGGAACACTTTGCCAAATGATCAAGAAACGTCTGAGATAAACGCCATAGTGGATCTGATCCCCTTAGGACGTACTGATCCGTTGGCGATATCCGTCGTGGCGGCCAACCTGCAGACCATGGTCGGGATACATACGGATATCCTGGCACCTCGACCGGATCCCACATATGCATTTCTTCCCCATCGGCTCCAGTTCGACGCCTTGAAGATCCTCAAAGTCCTCTCAAAAGAGATGGATGGCGCTCCTTTCAAACTGGGCGTTACCAATCTCGATATATGCACCCCTATCCTCACTTTTGTTTACGGCGAATCTCAGTTGGGGGGAAAAACTGCCCTGATATCACTGCATCGTATTCAAGTAAAAGACCCGGAGCTGACTTATGAACGAGCGGCAAAGATCAGCATCCATGAAGTCGGCCATATTTTTGGGCTGGAGCATTGCTGGGAAGTTAGGTGTCTGATGCATTTCACCAGAAATATAGAGCAGCTCGATGCTCTGCCCTTGAGCTTTTGCAATACCTGCATGTATGAAATTACACGCCGTATGAAGATTTTAAGAGATGGCTGAACCTTTGGAACGCTCCTCGGGTGGAATACCAAAGGGGTGCCGTCCGGAGCGATTACAGACGGCACCAAATGTTTTTTAGCGAAGAAACGTTTTCACGAGGCGGTTCCATCCGATTTCCGGAACCGCGGCGTAGATATCTTCAATGGCATCACCACCGGTGGCAGCCATTCGTAAGCCATCCTCTTCCAACAGGGCGGTCAACCGTGCCGCTTCATCATCTATCCATGCAAAGCTTTCTCTGCCATAAAAAAGGCCCTTGAGGCTCTTCCGCAGATTCTTGGGTTGGAGAACCATCAGCCAGCCTTCGGAGTAGGGAGAGGCATTGGCGCTTTCAGCCCGGCTGGTGATCTCGGGATTGACGGCGACCACCGTGCCGTCCAGCGGACTCAAGGTCTCGGCTTCGTTATTGGCTCTGATCAGCCGGACCTGAGGTTTGCTTTTTTCCAATGATGCGCCGAGTCGAGGAAGTTTGATTTCATCCTGCGGACCGAGCAATTTAAGGGCAAAATCATCAATACCCACTCGGACACGGCCGCCATATTCCACCCGAGCCCACATATGGCCGTGATGGAAGTAATAATCCTTGGCAACGGCGAAGCCGGATACATAATCGCAAACCGTCGGAGTGAGCGCAGGCATCAAGGAGTCGTCATCGATCATTTTGTCGTAAGGGCACTTTTCACAGTTGTAATTATGGGCACACTGTTTGTAATCCACCCTTCCGCTCAGCATATGCCGGCATTGACCTCGGCCTTCCAGCAAATGCATTCGCGGTGTCAGATAAGCGCTACTGCTGCGTCCGGCACGTTTTTCCTTTGTCTCGAAATTCGCCTGTAGTTTTCGATCGAAGACACAGCCGAGACAGTCAAAAGCATTGATGCATCTCATGGGTTTGACAACACCCGCATTGGACCAGACACACTGGTCGTTGGACAGGCCGAAAACATTGAGTTTTACGGTATTTTTCTTGTTTTTCTCAGCCATGGCTTCCTCCTTTGCTTTGGGCACTAAGTATATCGTTTGAATTCGAATGACAATCTCGCTGATTCAAAAAGCACAAAATGGGCCAAAATTTGAGATCATTGCATTGTTTTATTTAACCATTTAACTTTACTGATTTTTATTTTAAGACCGGATTAAAAAAAGTCGGCAGGAATGTATCAAAAATGGGGCAAAATGCATCATTGAAAGTAGGATTGAACAAAAAAATAGATAAAAAATATATAATTAAGAGTTTGATGCAAAATGCATCAATATGGAGCATAATACAGCAGTGGCAATTTGTCTCATGTTGAACATGGATCAGGAAAGTTGGTTGTTTGATTTGATAAAAAGTTGTGAAGGGCCCGATGTTTATGGGTTCATCAAATCCTCGATCTCATCGGCTTCAATGGGAATCGTTCCTGTGAGATCCACAGGGCCGTCTTTGGTGATGAGGATATTGTTTTCCAGCCGGATGCCGGTCCCCTCTGTTTTGATATAGATTCCCGGTTCGCATGTCAGCACCATATTATCTTCAAATTTTCGGTATCTACTTCCGAGATCGTGCACATCCAGACCCAGGTGATGGGATGCGCCGTGCATGAAGTACTGTTTGTACAAGGGATCGTCCGGTTTTTGATTTTTTACGGCGTCGGCATCCAGCAGTTTTAAACGGATGAGCTCTTCTTCCATGACGCCCCCAACATCCTTGTTGTAGGTTTCAAATGAATTTCCGGGTTTCAGCATTTGAACGGCAGCCCTTTGAACCCGAAGAACCGAATTGTAAATCTCCTTTTGTCGCGGTGTGAATCTGCCGTTCACCGGAACCGTGCGCGTCAAATCCGAAGCATAGTTGCCGTATTCGGCACCGAAATCCATCAGTAAAAGGTCGCTGTCTGCACATTTCCGGTTGTTTTGGATATAATGTAAAATGCAGGTATTGGGGCCTGAAGCAACGATGGGTGCATAGGCAGGCCCCCGGGATCGATTGGATAAAAATTCATGGTAGATTTCCGCTTCGACCTCAAACTCCCATACTCCCGGCCGGATAAAGTTCAGCAGTCGTAAAAACGCCTTTTCGGTGATGTTGCATGCCTGTTTTATCAATTCCACTTCAATCTTGGATTTGATGGGCCGAAGGCGGTGCATAATGGGCGCTGCTCTTTCGTATTTATGTAACGGATAATGTTGCTTACACCATTTCAAGAAGCGGGCGTCTCTGGTTTCAACAATACGATCGGCCCGTGGGTGTTCATTGGTATTGAGATAAATCCGGTCGGCCTCAAAAACCAGACCGTTAAAAACTTTTTCGAATTCTTCGGTCCAGTAAACCGTCTTGATCCCGGATATTTTCGACGCCTCTTCTTTCGAGTATTTCGGTCCTTCCCATACGGCAATTTCTTCACTGGTTTTCTTAATAAACAGGATTTCTTTGTGCTTTTCTTCTCCGGCTTCCGGAAAAATCACAAGAATACTCTCTTCTTCATCGATTCCGCTTAAGTAAAAAAGATCTGTGTTTTGAATAAACGATCGAACGCCGTCGGCACTCGTCGGCATGATATCATTGGAATTGAATACGGCAATGGCACGGGGTTTGAGTGCTGCGGCAAATTTTTGCCGGTTCTGAATAAACAGGCTCCTGTCAATGGGTAAATATTTCATGTGATTTTCCTGGCTTTATTATACTTATTTGGGACACAGATGACCACGGATGGACACGGATTGAAAAGGGTTCGAGGATTCAAGGGTCCCAGGCGTCAAGTGATTGTAAACGCCCTTATTCAAATGACGTTAACATTAAAGTTTTTTCACTCGAACCCTTGAATCCTTGGCCCCTTGGTTCCTTCCATTTTTTCAACAAATCCACCATACCAATAAACGGGCGGATGTGGCAAACATAAAAACATCATATGAAAAAGCATTGGAATTTTTGATGGAACTGGTGTAAACAATTAAATCTGAAAAGGTCTCAAAGCCAAAAGCGAGTGAAGAGGAATTGAGCATGAAAGAAAAACTTGTTAAAACCCTGGATCTGGAAAACGGGCTGCAATTGAATCTATATGATGCATCAAGAAAGCTGGTGGGCGATCGGTGGCTGGTGTCCCTGATTGTGCGAATGGAAATTTCGGTGACGGAAGTATTGGAAAGAAATGGTTTGCCTTCAACCGGAAATATGGATGAAGTGAAGAACGTGCTCGGAGAAAGCGTCTTGTTTGAACAAAAAAGGGAAAGAATTTTTGTGGATACAACTGAAAAGGAAAATGTATTTAAAGAAATGTGCGATATATTTCTTGGCAGTTCTTTCGATTACCTTTCAAAGAAAGCTTTTTCAAAACAGTTTATTCTCAAGACATACAAAGAAAAAATAAAAAAGGCATCATGGTTTAGAGCCGATAAAAATACAGGATGACATCATGCCATTTAAATTTTGTCCGTTTTGCGGCAACCGGCTGCAATCCATACTGAAAGGGAGTCGCAAACGAATGCATTGCCACCGGTGCGGATGGACCCATTATAGAAATCCGACGGTCGGTGTCGCAGTGATTGTATTGAAAGACAATGAATTGCTTTTGGTCAAACGAAACGGCTCCTACAAGGGCATGTGGTGTATTCCTTGCGGACATGTTGAATATAACGAAGAGGTTCGGGCGGCTGCAAAACGGGAGTTCAAAGAAGAAACAGGTCTGGATGTAACCATAGGACCTGTTTTTGCCGTTCATTCCAATTTTCATGACTTGGAACATCAGACGGTTGGGATATGGTTTGCGGGGATATGTGTAGGGGGCAGATTGGAGGCCGGCTCCGATGCCGGCGACGTAAGATATTTTCCGCTGGATGATTTGCCCCGGGACATGGCGTTTCCAACGGATATCCTGGTATGTGAAAAGCTGAAATCGTCATTGTCCTGAACCGTCTGATAATGACAAGGTATCCAAACACTGACTTAAAAAGGTGAAAAATGAATCTACAAAACCAGATTAAAAAGGATTTATCCGCTGCAATAAAAGCAAGGGATGAAAATAAAAAAGACGCGCTCCGTGTGATCCTCGGGGAGTTCGGAAGGCTCGATAAAAAAGAGCTTTCAGATGACGAAGTCGTAAAAATCTTAAAAAAGTTGATTAAATCTGAAAAAGAGGTGTTGGAACAGAAAGGTGAGGCAGAGGATTCTGCGTTTATTGAGATTGTCGAAAGCTATTTGCCCCAAATGGCTGCGGAAGAAGAAATTTCTGCATGGATTCGACAAAATGTCGATTTTTCCCAATTTAAGAACAAAATTCAGGCCATGGGTATCATAATGAAGCATTTCGGCGCAACGGCGGACGGCAGCGTTGTAAGAGAAATTTTACAAAAAATGTAATCTAAAGGGATAAGCTGCTTTCCAGTCAGGATGTGCCGGTTTCGGCATATTGTTCAATCACTTTTAAGTACATGTTTTTCGGGTATAAACCGGTTAGTGAAAAGACATTTTCTTTGTTTTTGAAAAAAGCCACATGAGGAATGCCGGTAATCCGAAATGAATTCGAAAGCTCTCGGTTTCGATCAATGTTGATCCTGTAAATGGTCACGGTGGCGCTTTTCTCTTTGGCGATTTTTTCAAGAATCGGCGCAAGTTCTTTGCAGGGTGGGCACCAATCGGCGTAGAAATCTAAAAGCAGCAGGCGTTCCTTTGATATCTCGATGATCTTATTGAACTGATCCGTATTTTCGATGCTGCTGATAACGGAATTTTCGACCGACGACTGAGTCTGCCTGTTGGTATCATTTTTGCATGACACCATGCTTAAAAGGAGGAAAATTACGATAGCGGCTGCGTGGGGCCGGATGCGCAAAATGCTGTGGCCGGAGCTTTTTCCCATATGATACGTCCGTTAAAACAATATGTTATAAGTTAATAAACGTTTAACATCGTGAGTCTTAGTATTTCAAGATACCCAACAATGGTATAATTTGCAAACAAAAAACGATGACACAAATCGGCATAAAATGCTTCTGTATTGGGCTCTGTTCATTTTTATTTTTGGTGCTTTGGCTGACTCCGCCCCTATATGCCGACATTTATGTCTATGTTGACAACGACGGGGTGCTTCATTTCACAAACGTGCCCACAGCATCAAAAAATTATAAAGTCTACATAAAAGAATCCCCCAAAACAGTCTCACCGTCATACCATACCAATGTTTATGATCATGTTATTTCAGAAGCATCCAAAAGACACGGTGTTTCTTTTCCATTGCTGAAAGCCTTGATCAAAACAGAGTCGAATTTTAATCCGCGAGCGGTTTCGAGCGCGGGAGCAAGGGGGCTGATGCAGTTGATGCCGGAAAACATCAAAGCATTAAATATAAAAGATCCTTTTAATCCAAGGGAAAATATCATGGGCGGCACGCGATATCTAAAACAACTGATCAGTCGTTTTGGCGGAAAACTGCCGCTGGCGCTTGCCGCTTATAATGCAGGTCCCAGAGCGGTTGAACAGTATCAGCGGGTTCCCCCTTTCAGAGAAACGGAAAATTTTGTACAAGAGGTGATGAAATATTATGATATTTTTAACTAGTGTCGATCCATGAATCCAATTTAAACACTAGTTAGCCGCTCAATTAAAGGTCATATTTTTATCTATGACGGCTCCTTTCCTGATGACAGCCTGCGTTTTCCCATTGTTTTCAATGACGACCCTGCCCTTGACGGCGACATCGCTGTCAAAGCGCACATCTCCTTTGACGGTTAGTGATTCACAATCCACCAGCGAAGGCGCTCCGTTGGAAAATCGTTCATTAAAAAGATCTATTTTGCCGTAGTATTTGGGGTCAAGATTCACTTGTATGGCGGATGATTTTGTTTTTGGATTTAAAATCAGCTGATTCTCTTTTGAAAAGATAAATCGGTCGGATCGGATCGATAAAAGATCATTGCATTTTTTAACCGGTAAAAACCGTGAAGAGGGAACTTTAACGACGGCAGCATCTTCAAAAAGGGATATCGCGGCACCCATGGCGGTTTCAATCTGAAAGACTTTGGGGCTGTTTTCATCTCTTGGGTCCAGCGTTTTGGGATTTCGAATCATCGGGAGTTTCACGGTTCCGTTATTTTGAATCAGCTTTTGGAGAACATTAAGATTTATCCAGATGTTATTGGTGTTGAAAAATCCATAACGCTGTATGTCTCTAAATGCATTCAGTTCGTTTTTCGGGCATTGGGCCGATTCACGCAGGATCAATCGGCCGTCTTTATGCCTTGCGATATGCCCTCCTTTGACATCCGAAGGTGTTCTTGGCGCCACTTCCATCATAAAGGGAAAATCGTTTTCAGCGAAATAGCCCAAAAGCGATTCGTCCAGGGTGGCTCCCAAATTGTCCGAGTTGGCAATGAAAGCATATCGGAATCCTTTGTCGAGCAGGGCCTTTAATGTCCCGGATGTATAAATGGCAGCGTATATATCGCCATGGCCCGGAGGATTCCATTCCAAATCAGGATCCCTAGGCCAATCCGCGGGCGCAAAGTTTTCCCGGAGGATTTTAGGGAACTTGTTCTGAAGAAATAAAAACGGTGAATCCGACGGCTTAATTCTCGAAAGCGCCTCAAGGGTGTCCTCATGGGTGCTGAAACTGTTCATCAGGGCCAGTTTAACATGATGTCTTTCCGCCTGATTGACAATGATCTCGAGAAATGTTTTTCCATCTTTTACTTCAAGAAGGCTCTTTGCCCGTGTCAGTCCCATACTGGTGCCCAATCCGCCGTTAAGTTTAATTATTACCGCATTGGGCATCGCATTGCGGCCGGATTCGGCATATTTTTGAAGGTGATCGGCATCCTGAATGTCGTCTGAAGTCACCGGTCGGATATCTTTATCGGAGATAAGACCGGTGACGCCTGAAAGAAGTTTTTTGTAATAATGGACAAACGTATCAATGACGACCGGATGCAGGTTCGCACCTTCCATCTTAGCTATAAAAGAAGGGAGGTGTTCGGGTGTATCTGAATTTTTTTGCATCATTTTTTTAAATCGGTTCGATCCAACCGGCCGGATCTTTGATTTTTCCATACTGGATATCTGTTAATTCCGTGTAAAATCTCTTTGCCACGGGGCCGACCCTGCCGCCGCCGATAGTGATCACATCGTCGCCGTACTTGATTTCGCCCACCGGGGAAATTACGGCTGCGGTACCTGAACCGAAGACTTCGTCAAGTTTCCCGGAGGCATTGGCGTCCAGCACTTCACTGATGCCGATTTTTCGTTCGGAAACCGGTATGTCCCACATTTTGGCCAGAGCGATCACCGAATCTCTGGTAATACCCGGTAGAATGCTTCCGTTGAGCATGGGAGTGATCAATGCGCCGTCGATGACAAAAAAGATGTTCATTGCACCGACTTCTTCGATGTATTCCTGCTCAATGCCGTCGAGCCACAACACCTGGGTATATCCCTGTTTGTGCGCCTGTTCAGCAGCATAAAGACTTGCGGCATAATTCCCGGGTGTCTTGGCTTCACCGACGCCGCCCCGAACGGCTCGAACATGGTGGCGGGTGACCCATATTTTGACTGGGTTGAAGCCTTCGGGATAATAGGCCCCCACAGGAGAGAGAATGATGAAAAATCGGTAAGTATGGGAAGCGCGAACACCTAAAAAGGGGTCGGTAGCGATGATTGTCGGACGGATGTAAAGAGAGGTCCCCGGAGCGCTCGGCACCCAGTCTTTTTCAATGGTCAACAATTCTTTAAGCGCACGGAGGGCAAAATTTTCGTCGATTTCCGGTATGCATATAAGACGGGAGGAATTGTTCATCCTTTTGAAATTATCCTTGGGACGAAAGAGCTGTACAGCACCTGTCTCTGTTCTGTATGCCTTGAGTCCTTCGAAAACACCTTGACCGTAATGAAGCACCATAGTGGCCGGATCCATATTCATTGATGCATAGGGCTCGATGCGAGGATAATGCCATCCATCCTGAGGATTATAATCCATGTTAAACATGTAATCTGTAAAAAGAGTGCCAAAGGAAAGTTTGGTGTCATCCGGTTTGGTTTTTAATCGATCGGCTTTTGTAAAGGTCAGTTTCATGTTTCCTCCTATTTAGTCCTCTATGTTCCACAGCATAAGCCCGGTTGTTTTGTCGTAAACTCTATCGAGAGTTTTTCCGGTTATTTCCTGGAGATCAATCTCTCCCGCAAAAAGTATGGTATCAGAAAAAAGATGACCGCCGATTATTTTTCCATGTTCATCGCCAAGGGCAATATGGGCGTGTATTGAAGGTGCATCATCTTTTAATGAAATATTGCCCGTACAGGTGATGATTTCCATGGGTGTATTTTCGGTAAATGTGACGTAAACGTGCTGCTTTTGATTATAAACACCAATCGTTGCGAAGGAGACAGCCCCGATCATCGAAAATGTCCCCATCCGTATTTTAAATGTCGTACATAAGGTTTCAATGGATGTAATCAGATCTTTTCCGTGAGGAAGGTGTCCCACAAATCGACGACCGGCTTTATATTCGGAACAAATTGGTGTATTCACGGGTAAATCCCTGTAATGAAAAGAGTGACAATAAAACCATGAGATTTAAAGGCTATAGCACTTTTTGGGCTGAAATCAAGCCCTAAGTTATTTTTAAGAAAATTTTTGACAGATACGATCCTATATTTCACCGGTTGACATCGTCCGGTGCTTCGGTTAATAAAGGCATAAATTTATAAGCGTTTCGTTTTTAAAAGGAATAAACCGTATGGAATCTAAAGATCGTATGGCCGCAATAGAGCCTGTAAGATTAAAATTAGAAAGCGAATTCAAATTTAAATGTCATAAGGGTGTAAAATGTTTCACCAAGTGTTGTAGAGGAATTAATATCATACTGACACCATATGATATCATCAGGCTCAAAAAACGTTTGCATATTTCTTCTGAAGAATTTCTTGCCGTGTATACGACCCCTCAGCTTCTGGAGAAAACAGATTTGCCGGTAGTTATTTTAAAACTGATGGATGACGAGTTGCAGTCGTGTCCCTTTGTCAGAGATGACGGTTGCATCATCTATTCAGACCGACCCACTACCTGCCGGTATTATCCGTTGGGAGTCGCTTCACTCAGCCACAAAAAGCAGGAACTTGATGAAGGCTTTTATTTCTTTGTCCATGAACCGCACTGTCTGGGGTTTGAAGAAGAAAAAGAATGGACCGTCCGTGAATGGCGAAAAGACCAGGGGGTAGATATCCATGATGAGATTAATGCCCAATGGACCGACCTGGTTGTCAGAAAGCGATCCTTCCCGCCCAATCTCAAGCTTA
>JARRRC010000018.1:0-13055 GCA_037381105.1 Desulfobacterales bacterium | reverse complement strand
GTCATCTCCACTTTCTCGTGTAAAAACATGTATGATCCTAAAATGCTGCAAAGTATTTTCCAGCTTCTTAAACTCCTCGAGAAATACGATATGTTCTGCGGTTTTATTGCTCCAGATCAACAGCACCTTTCTCCGGTCCTCCACATCTGCCATGTACCGGACCATACTCAACATCGGAGTGATGCCGATTCCGCCTGCAATCATGACAATAGGTTCTTTCTCCGAAACCGCAACATGGCTGAAAAGGCCGTATGGACCGTCGACGATAACCGTCTCCCCGGCTTTAAGACGGTTAATTCTGCCTGTCCAGTCACCCGCCGAACGAATAACGAATTGCAAAACCTCGGGTCGGGAGGGCGAGGAAGCAATGGTAAAAGGGTGTTCTTCTCTGGATACATATCGGGATACCGGTGTGATAAAGGCGAATTGTCCGGGGATGTAGTCCAGATTTCGCATTCCAGGGTTACTGATGGACACACTGTAAGCATCCCGTCCCGCCCCTTGGACACTGGAAACCAGAAATCGCCGTTTTCCTGGAAAAAGCCTGCGATACCAAATTCTTAAAATCAAAAGAAGCATGCCTCCGAAAACCACAAAAACAAGGATACGAGGCAGGGCGGACTTAAATGTCCCGCTGACAAAAAGAATGTGAAAGGGCATTAATGCGATGATCAATAAAGTGCCTGCACGGTGAAAGCGCCGCCAATGGTGGTAAGCAAAACCGAAAAACAAACGCAAATAGGCTGTTGTCACAACGACCAGAATAATAGCCAATACACCGACGCCTAAAAATTGAGGCCAGTATCTTTTTTCAAAGGCAAAAAAGGTGAAATTGTTTGAAGCAATAATCAGTATGGGATGCCACAGAGCCAGGGTAGCAATTATAAGGCCGTTCATTCGATGAAAGCCATAGTTGTGGTTTAGGGAAAAAATTCGATCCAAAAATTTTAACCGCGAAACAAACAACACTTGAAAAAGCACCAGTACTGCAACCGTTATCCCCAGGATCTGACCGCTGCGCAGCAGTATTTTATTTATGCCGAATTTATAAAGAATGGAAGGAGATTCAAAAACAAACGGGATGGCCCAGGCACCGGCAATAATAAGCAATACCAGCAAAATGCAGATCCCGCCAAGAACAATGCGTAATCTTAAGGATAAAACCGCTGGAGAATCCATGTTTTTGCCATCATCGGGTAACCGTTTCAACCGCTGCCGCAATATGTGTTATGGCATGCACCCGGTCTTTTAGCGTTTGAATGCTTCCTGCCATGGATACCTGGCTGCCACTTTTGTCCTGATATGCAAACAGGCCTTTGCTATCGGCAAAGCGGCGCGGATCGGCGGATTCACCGGCACCAGGAATGATTTTTCCGGAGGCATTGACAAGCGCCACTGCTTTAGGTTCACAACCCAGCACCATCTGCTGGAAGAGCATTTCTGCGTCTGCTTGAACAAAGCTCACCCCTCCGGAACCTCGGCCCATAATCAACCACCCATTGGGCACGGCCGTTTGCTCGCCTTTCAAATTTCTATACAGTCGACCGACCACGGCACAGTGGTCCGGGGTTCCCGGTCGAGCCTGCAGCCACTGCCGGAAAGCATCGGCATCAGAGACTTCCCGGTTGTCGGGAATGCCGTGTGTTTTACGATAATTTGCTCTGGCGGCATCCACTATGCCCGGCCACAGCGCTTCCATAACACCCAGTTCTCTTTGCAGTGCTTCCCGGGCAAACGCTTCCAAATCCGGATCAAGGTCTTCGATCTCGCTTAGAAACCCTAATTTTTCCAGCCCGCAATCTCGAAAACCGAATTGCCCGCCGACACGGATATACATCGACTTTACAACCGGCCTACCGTCATCGTCCCGTTTGACGGAACCATCCGCACAGTGTTCATACACAAAATCAGGCGTTATGACACATTTTGTTATACCGCCGATTTCACCGGCTGTTACGGATTTAATGGGCCGTTGCGGCATTTTTTTCCCTTCCCAAAACTTTAGTCCCGGATCAATATTCTGCGTAACACCGCAAATTCCCATTATGGGGGCAGCATCGCGCATTTGTGAAGTTTCGAACAGTTTAACCATGTTGCCCGCAGCAAACACGAAAGTACCGCCCTCGGCTACGACTCTGCCGTCCGTGGTTTCAAGCCCTTCAATACAGCCGTCGCCGGCAAAACGTATGTTGGAAATTTCTGTTTCCGGGTGAAATGTGACACTGTAACCGGCAAGCTTTACCATGTGATCCAGTAAAAGACGGGTCGCGACCTCGGACTGAAACGCACCGCCGTCTTGAAGCACGCAAGTCCCCCCTGCCAATTCGCCCCTGACTTCATCCAACCCGTAAGCACCGTTACCTAAAGTCGTAATTTCATCATATGATATCGTACGCGAGTTCAGGCCGTTATCATTGCATATTTCAAGCCCATTGGTTACATAACCCGGCGGCAGCTTGCCGTCCATAAACTTAAGGATACCACCGCCGTCGCTTTCATAACCGTAAGTAAAATTGGTCCTCAGTCTGAAGTCCGGTATCGGTCCATCGAGTTCGGCCATCACTTCTTGCCAAAGCTGCATGCTTCGGGTTCCCATTTGGATCTGTTTACCCAGGCGCGCTTCAAATTCTTCGGTGTCAACCCCCTGATCAGCAGCAACATACTGTAACAGCCACTCCAATCCGCGGTTTGAAAACCCTTCCAGGCGCTTTTCCAATTTCGTATCCCGAGATCCCAGCATACGGCCGCCGTCCATAAAGGTCAGACGCAGATTCAGCCGGTGAATTTCATGCTCGAAATCATGCAATGTCTCATCAGGCTGCAAATGCGCACCAATTTGTGCGCTGATCTGTTGCGCCGCTTCAGTGTTTTTGTCAAAGATGTGAATTTCAGGGGGTGCCAAACCCTCAGCTTCATAAAGCCTGGCAAGTCGATAGGCCGTCCACACGCCTACGTTGCCTGCGCCGACAATATAAATAAGGGCGGGATATTCATTAGAACTTGTCGCCATCATTTTTACTCCTTAACAACATTGGGATCAAAATCCGAATAGTAAAGAAAAATTACAAAAAATTTGAAACACGCAAAACAATTTTTCCAATGTGACGTCCGCTCTCCATGAGACGGTGTGCTTCGGCAGCATCCGACAAAGGGAAAACCGCATAGATTTTGGGCCGGATTTTTCCGTTCTCGATCAACGGCCAGATCACTGTGTTGAGTTTCCCGGCAACTTGGGCTTTTGATTCGGCCGACATCGGCCGCAAGGCGGAGCCGGTCAAAACCAGGCGTTTGAAAAGCACATGCCCCATGTTGATCTCAACCTTCGGCCCTTTTAAGAAGGCGATGCTGACCACTCGCCCGTCTCTGGCAGCCAGATCCAAGTTGCGGCCGACATAGTCGCCACCGACCATGTCGAGAACCACATCAACGCCATACCCTTTTGTGACAGCCCGAATTTCTTGGACAAAATCCTTCTGCGTGTACAACACAGACAGATCGGCTCCCAATTCTTCACACGCCCGGCATTTTTCCGGCGTGCCTGCGGTGGTTGCGACCCACGCGTCCATGGATTTGGCCATCTGAATGGCGGTCGTTCCGATGCCGCTGCTCCCGCCGTGCACCAAAAACCGCTCACCCTTTTTGAGACCGGCACGGTCGAACACATTGCTCCACACGGTAAAAAAAGTCTCCGGCAGTGCCGCAGCCGCTACCATGTCGAGGCCTACCGGTACGGGCAGGCACTGTCCTTCGGGCACAGCAACATACTCGGCATAACCGCCGCCATTGGTCAGCGCACAGACATGGTCACCTCTTTTCCAAGCTGCAGCGTCCTTCCCCAGAGCTACAATTTGTCCGGACACCTCGAGCCCGAGAATGGGGGAAGCGCCGGTCGGCGGGGGATACGCCCCTTGCCGCTGCATGATGTCCGGCCGGTTTACGCCCGCGGCAGCGACCTTTATCAACACCTCTCCCGGAACGGGTTCAGGCCGCCCCCCTTCTGTCAACACCAAAACCTCAGGACCGCCACTGTCGGATGTATCAATAAAGCGCATAAGACCTCTTATTAAGATAACAAAAGAATTTATATAAATGATTTGACACTGTCACAACCGGGCTTATTTTCTAATAACTGTAGAAGATCCTTTATCACCGCCAAATATGCACATTAAAATTTATCATAAAATTAAAATAAATAGGATGAAAATATGAAAAAACTGCTCATATACTTTGCAGCCGGATGTCTGGGCGGGCTGGCCAACAGCCTGGTGGTATGGGCGTTCGGTGCTTACGGAATTACGAGCCATTTCGGCGTGGCCATTGCGCCGGCCCTGAAACCTGCCTGGTTATACCCCCGTATCGTATGGGGAGGGATCTGGGGCTTTGTATTCGTGTTACCCTTTTTGAATAACAAACTCATTACCAAGGGGGCGATCATCAGCATATTCCCCACCCTCGTACAGCTGCTGGTAGTATTTCCTTTAAAAGCTCACAAAGGGAATTTTGGATTGGACCTCGGCATGTTGACCCCGGTGTTCGTCATCCTTTTTAACCTTGTGTGGGGAATTGTAGCAGGGTTTGCGATAAAAATTTCAAGGTGAGATCTTTGAAAACACCCCTTTTTAATTGATATCTGTCTCCCCGATAATCTATATTTATCAACAGGAGGAAGCATGCCGGTTCAGGAGATTATGGAAGACTATATTTAATCTAGAGAGGATATCTCAACGCCAATCACTTTGTGTATCGCGCCGAAAACCCCGTACTTATCGACACCGGATATGTTTCCGATTTCAATATTTTAACGAAGATTACCACACAAAATACCGACAGATTCTCAATGGTTTTCTTGAACGGGGGATTATCAAACAAAAAGCGCATAATTTTTTTACCACGGTAAAGCCGTGAGTCTTCCCAAAACTGCCTGTTTAAGCTGTATTCATCAAGGAAATGGGAGAAACATCGGCACCCTGTCGTTTAATCAAAATCAGCCTTTACCATCCTCAACTTGAGCTTCAGGCAGCATTTCTTTTAAACGTGCTGCATGATTCTCTTCTTCTTGAATGATGACATGTAACTGTTCCAGGGTTCTTTGGCCTTCGATCAGCGGTTGGAGCATTTTGTAAAACAGCATGGTATCTTGTTCAAATTCAATGGCCAGTCTGAGCAGTTCCTCGATCTTTTCCATGCTTGAAAAATCAGCATTTTCCAAGGCAAAACTCTTGGAGCCGACGGCATCCCGGAGCAAAGCCCGACCCATTTCTTCCTGCTCAGGGTATTCACCGGTCTCGGGCATGGCACCTTTTAGCGCCTGAAACCATCTTTCGTGTCTGGTTTCTTCATCGGCCAGCCACTGCATCAGGGATTTCAGTGAAGGGTCTTTAATTTTTTTAGCTGCATTTCGATAAACCCGTTCGCCGTTTTGCTCGATCTGTACGGCGATATCGATAATATCTTTTAAAGAAAACATCTTCTCTTTCCGCTGAACCCGCTGTGCCGAACTAACTTTCCAAAAAGATGTCAAGGGGAATTGCGTGGATATTGTTGGAGATTTCCCGGGTAGACCCGAGTTGCCACCCCACACACCGGACCCTGCCGTCCAAGAGCGCCTGGATGTTTTGAACCAGCCCGTCAATGTTGATGATCGGATGGCGGGAAAAGACTTCGGGCAGGCCGTAGGTCAGGCTGCAGCTGATACATTTACCGGGCCGCTGGGTCAACCGCAGCATAAACTCCAACCGGTTTTCCCGAACGCCGATATATTCGAGGCCGATGTCGTAAGCCCCTTCTTCGACATCCCCGTAAAGGGCATCAAAAAATTGATCCGACCGGTCTTCGGGGAATAACTGCTGTAAAACATCCGGCGTAAATAGATTGTCAAAACGCCCGCCGTTGGCTCTCATCATTCTCATCATCTCTTATGACCGTATTGGGTTTGTCCCCAAGTACACGTATTCTTAAATACGTCACCGTATTTGCGAATTGGTGCACGAATACCTTATCCGATATGGGGCATCAATGTCCACTTGATCGCCCAGGATTCGGTGGCAGAGTCTTTGTCCAGGCAGACAATGCCGCTGTTTTGGAATTTAAATACCGGTTTTTCTAAAGATCCTGTGATCAGATAGGCGGCCAATCGTTCCATGAACGGCAGATGTCCCACCAGCATAATGTCTTCAGCGGAATCGATAGTATCGGCAAAGACGGTCACATCGTCCATTGGATTCAGTCCTCCGCGCTCATGAATTCCGCCCGTGGGATTAAGGGCCGCTTCAAAAATTTCAGCAGTCTGCCGCGCCCGGGTCTTTCCGCTGTGAGCGATCTTTGAAACACAAACCGCATATTCTTTGGCCACCTTGGCAATGCGTTCGGTTTCTTGGATTCCCTCTTGAGAAAGCCCCTTTTGGGGATCTTGGTCCTTTGGCATACTTTTGCCGTGTTGAACAAGGTACAGTGCCACGAATTCCTCCTTGAGATTTCGTCAAATCGTTAAATGGTTGATAGGTCATATTCTTGTTTTTATTACAATATACCGTATTTAAAGAAATACAAAGCGTGAGTTGCTTTGAAAACCCTTGCACTCCATAAAGGGTTAGAACGCTTCGATTCGACCATTTAACCATTCGACGATTTGACGGTAATAATAGCTAACGCTTTGCTTTTTTCTCTCTCAAGGCAGCGTGTGCAGCGGCCAGACGCGCAACCGGTATTCTGAACGGAGAGCACGACACATACGTTAATCCGAGTTCATGACACAATTGAATCGATTCCGGGTCTCCGCCGTGTTCTCCGCAGATGCCGCATTCCAAATCAGGCCGCACGGACCGCCCTTTTTGAACGGCGATTTCCATCAGTAAACCGACGCCGTCCCGGTCAATGACGGCAAACGGGTTCTCCGGAAGGATTTCTTTTTCCATATATTCGATCAGGAACCCGGCTTCGGCGTCGTCCCTTGAGATGCCGAAGGTGGTCTGGGTCAGGTCGTTGGTTCCAAAGGAGATAAAGGCGGCATATTCAGCGATCTGGTCGCAGGTCAAAGCAGCCCGGGGAATCTCGATCATGGTTCCGAACTTGTAATCCGGCTCGATGTCCTGTTCCTTCATCACTTGTCGGGCTTCGGATTCGAGGACCTCCCGCTGTATCTTCAGCTCGTTCACGTGACTGGTCAGCGGAATCATCACTTCAGGATGCACGTCGATGCCTTCTTTGGCCACCATGCACGCGGCTTCGAATATGGCACGAACCTGCATAATGGTCAGTTCCGGAATATGGATTCCCAGCCGGACGCCGCGAAGCCCCAGCATTGGGTTTGCTTCGTGAAGACTTTCCACTCGCTTGAGGATGTTTTCCTCCTTTTCGATCTTTTCCAGCAGTGTATCGATGTCTTCCAGCGTGCCTGCGCTTTTCAGGCGAATTTTATGATCCGACAGATCGCGCAGCAAATCAACGTGGTTGGGCAGAAATTCGTGAAGCGGGGGATCGATCAGGCGAATGATCACCGGCAATCCGTCCATGACCCGAAAAAGACCGGCAAAGTCCTCGCGCTGAAAGGGCAGAAGCGCTTCGAGGGCCTCACGCCGCTCACTCGGCAGATCCGTCATGATCATCTTCTGAACAAACGGGAGGCGTTCAGCTTCGAAAAACATGTGCTCGGTGCGACACAGGCCGATGCCTTCGGCGCCGTAATCCCGGGCACGCTGTGCATCGACTGGATAATCTGCATTTGTCCACACACCGAGTCTGCGGAACTCATCCGCCCAGGAAAGGAGTTTCCTGAGCCACGGGTCCTTAATGTCCGGTACCATGGTTTCCACCTTTCCGGCATACAGTTCGCCGACGGTGCCGTCGATGGATATCCAGTCCCCTTCCTTGATAACCTTGCCTTTGACTTCTATGTGGCGCTTGATCATGTCGATTTTCATCTCGGAAACGCCCACCACGGCCGGTTTGCCGAACTGGCGGGCAACCAGCGCAGCATGGCTGGTGCGACCGCCCCGGCTGGTGAGAATGCCTTGGGCGGCTAGCATCCCGTGCACATCGTCCGGCCGGGTTTCAGGCCGGACCATGATCACTTTCTTGTTTTCCGACTTGGACCATATCTCGGCAATATCCGCATCAAGAGCGATAACACCGAAGGCGGCACCCGGGGACACGTTCAGGCCCCTGGCCAGCAAGTCTCCCCTGGCTTTGATAGCCTTTACGGCATCTCTATCAAATTGAGGATGCAGGAAAAAATCGACTTGTTCAGGGGTGATGCGCATCACCGCTTCTTCAGGGGTGATCAACCCTTCGTCCACCATCTCAACGGCAATGCGCACTGCGGCCTGTGCCGTGCGTTTACCATCACGCGTCTGCAACATCCAGAGTTTGCCCTTTTCAATAGTGAATTCCACATCCTGCATATCTCGATAATGCTCGTCCAGTTTCTTGCAAATCTTCTCAAATTCGCCATAGACTTTCGGCATCTCTTCTTTGAGCTTGGTGATATCTTTGGTTAACCGGATACCGGCGACCACATCTTCGCCCTGGGCGTTGGTCAGGTAATCCCCTTCGATTCGGTTTTCTCCTGTGGAGCCGTCCCGGGTCATTGCCACACCGGTGGCACTTTCGTCTCCCATGTTTCCAAAAACCATGGTCACGATATTCACCGCCGTCCCCAGGTTATGGGAAATCTTGGCGGCATTGCGATAATCCACCGCCCGCTTGCCGTTCCAGCTCCTGAAAACAGCTTCCGTGGCCATAAACAATTGCTCATAGGGGTCCGTGGGGAAAGATCGGTTGGCATATCGTCGAAAAATCGTCTTGAACTTCTCAGTTATCTCCTTCCATTCATCAGCCGACAGCTCTGCATCGGTTTCAACGCCGGCTTTGACTCGGGCTTCCGTAATAACGTCTTCAAAGGCTTCATCCGGAACCTCCATCACGACATTGCCGAACATCTGAATCAAACGGCGATAGGAATCATAAACAAAACGCTCATCACCGGTCAGTTCGATCATTCCCTTGGTTGTTTTATCGTTCAATCCGATATTAAGAACCGTATCCATCATCCCCGGCATGGAGAATTTGGCGCCGCTTCGACAGGAAACCAACAATGGATTTTTTTCATCGCCGAATTTTTTCCCGGCTTTTTCTTCAATTGCCTTTAAAGCTTCAAGCATTTGATCTTTCATTCCTTCGGGAAAAGCACCGCCTGAAGCAAGATAGGCATTGCAGGCTTCGGTGGTCACGGTAAACCCCGGAGGTACCGGAATACCGATTCGTACCATTTCCGCCATGTTTGCACCCTTGCCGCCGAGCAGTCCCCGTACGTTTTCCCAATTACCGCCGACATACGCTTCAACTTCATTGACCTCATCCAAGAGATAAACCCACTTTTTAGCCATTTTGAAGTACCTCTCAACTGTTAAGATAAATTAAAAGATTGAAACAACGCTCTTTGTTTATTGAAACACAAAATAATAACATCTTTCAATGCAAGATATTAAGATGTATATATTTTCCCTGGGTATGATAATTGCCGGTGAAATATCAAGGCTTGAATTTGGCTAATTATAAATGTTATGGGAAAGTGAGTTACGTGCGAGATTAATATGTATAATAAAAACGACTTGCCTGTCAACGGAAAAGGCTTGCAACTTGATGCCGTTCTTAATCGACTTTTTTAAATGAATGTCCATCCATAAATACGAACACAAGTTTCGCACCCCAATTTTTGTGTAAGCTTATAACATGGCAGGGTTTTCACCGGAGGCTGGCTGTGAATGGCCATCGCCATGTGTTTTTTAAAAAAGGAGCAGCACTGTGAACATCATCCGGGCAATACAAACACGAAAGAGCATCAGAGATTTCAAACCCGACCCTGTCTCCCAAGAAATTCTAAAAGAGATACTGGCCATTGCAGCCCGTGCTCCGTCGGCTGAAAACAGCCAGCCATGGGAATTCACCGTTATCGCCGGAGATGTTCTGGATGCCGTCAGAAGAAAAAATATCGAAAAATTAAATTCAAAAGCACCGCCCCATCCCGATCTTCAAACCAAAGGCCTACCCCGTGACAGTGTGTATCGGAGACGTCAGATCGAGATCGCCAAACAGCTCTTTCAACTTATGGATATTCCGAGAGAGGATATAGAAAAAAGGAACCGTTGGATGGCGCTGGGATTTCGGTATTTCAATGCACCGGCCGCCATTGTGATATCAATGGATCGATCATTGCCCTATCCCCGGCCGATTTTTGACATCGGTGCGGTCACCCAGAACATCTGCCTGGCCGCACTCCATTACGGATTGGGCACCTGCATCGCCAACCAGGGCATCTCTTATCCGGAGGTTTTGCACGATCTGGCTGAAATACCCCAATCCAAGAGGATTGTCATCTCCATTGCCGTCGGATATCCCAATTGGGATTTTCCAGCCAACGCGGTGGACAGCCGGCGGGAACCCATTGAAAATATAACCCGCTGGATCGGCTTCGAGTAATTTTTATATGACTTCATCGGAAGATCCGTTGTTTGGGCGGGTTGAATATGATGGCTTAACCTGAATTAATTGACAATAAACCGGTCCCTTACTTAGAGTAATATACAGAACTTTAGCCTCACTAACACCGGGTCCACCCGCATTCCATATTAGAACAGAGCAGACAGCCTTCGGCCCGATGAACGGTTGCTCCGCAGTCCGGACATATCATATTTTTTGTCCCGGCCGCGTGCCCCTCGTTAAAATGCATATCTGCATCTTCAATCCGTTTTGCAACTTCGCGATACATGTCCGAATAGGTTATAGCAACTTCAAGCCCTTTCCCCATACCGGCCGCGCAGCTGTTCACTTCAACATCTTTGCCGGAGGATATGGCCTTGGTACATGCCGGGCAATGAATCGATTTCATGGAGTGAATGATTTTATCGGGTGACACGCCGGCCCGAAGGCAGTAGGACAAAAGTATGCCCAGCGCCTTGGTATTGGCCGCGCACCCACCGCCGACGGTCCTGATAAAAACTTCAACAACGCCGTCCTCATCAAAATGAGGATCCACATAAAGCTTACCGCAGGCGGTTTTCATCTTCAGGCTAGGCCCCGTGGTTGCCCTGGGCCGATGTTTGAGCTCTCCACGAGCCAAGGCATCCGATTTTTCCGCCTGATCGGGTTTCTTTCTGACGGTCAGGGCCTGAACTTCCCGGGACCCTTCCCTGTAAAGGGTAATCCCCTTGCAGCCCATTTCCCACGCTTTGAAAAAGGCTTTGGAAATGTCAGATCTATCCGTATCATGTGGAGCGTTGATAGTCTTTGAAACGCCTGCATCAACACCGTTTGTCTGAAACGCAGCTTGAACCATAATGTGCTCCTCGATAGGGACGTCTTTTGTGGTCACGAAAAATTCAGGCAATGATTCGGTCTTTTTTCTCTGAGCCCATTCCACAACCACGGCAGGAGCGATATCGAGATATTCACCTTCGAGACACGCTTTGGTATAGTTAAAGGCAAAATTCGGCTCACAACCGGACGAACAGTTCGCAATCAAGGAGAGCGTACCCGTGGGAGCGACGGTGGTCAGGGTGCCGTTTCGTCTTTTTGGGTCCTCAAGCGGATATTCTTCATAAGCCGGTGCCACCCCTTTTTCTTCTCCCAGCGCAACGGAAGTCTCATTGGCAACGGAATAAATCTCGGTCATAATGCTTTTTGCAAGATCGATGGATATGGCTGAGCCGTAACGGATATGCCGCTTGATGCACATATCCGCGAAACCCATGATCCCTATTCCGATTTGTCTGGTTTTTAACGACATTTCTTCGATTTCCGGAATCGGGTAATTATTGACCGAAATAACCGAATCGAGAAATCGCACCGCCGTGATCACCGTATTGCGCAATTTTTCCCAGTCAATTTCCGCCTTGCCTTCGATCCAATCCCCTCGAATCATCTGCGAGAGGTTGATGGATCCCAGGTTGCACGAGCAGTAGGGCAAAAGCGGTTGCTCTCCGCATGGATTCGTCGCTTCAATTTCGCCCATGGCCTTTAACGGATTATTTTTATTGATGGTATCCAAAAACACAATACCCGGCTCACCGTTTTCCCAGGCGCCTTCAACAATTTTTTCCCAAATTATGGATGCGGAAAGGGTTTTGTATACTTTGCCATCAAAAACCAGGTCATAATTTCCGTCATTTTTGACCGCGGTCATAAAGGCATCCGTGATCCCCACCGACAAATTGAAATTTTTCAGGGACCCTTCCAATTTTTTTGCCGTTAAAAAGCTTTCAATATCCGGAGGATCCACCCGCAAGATGCCCATATTCGCCCCTTCGCGGGTTCCCCCCTGTTTGATAATATCACCGATGGTGAAATCAAATATCTCCATGAAGGAAAGAGGACCCGAGGCGATGCCCCCGGTTGAACGGATGCGGTCTCCCTTTGGGCGGAGTCGTGAAAAACTCATTCCTGTCCCGCCGCCGTATGCCTGAACATCAACCGCATCGGAAAGGGTTTTGAAGATGCTCCGCCGACTGTCTTCCAAAGGAAGGACAAAGCATGCGCTTCCGCAACCTTGGTTCCGGCCAAAGTTACGCAGGGTAGGACTGTTGGGTAAAAAGTCAAGGTTCAACATGAGTTCTTTATATCGTTTTTTCCATTTTTCACGATCCTTTGTTTGTTTTTCATCCCCCGCGACCTTGTGGGCTACCCGCTCACACAATTTTTCCCAGGTTTCATTGGGTGCAAAGTATCTTTTTTGTAATATTTTCAGAGCATTTTTTGACATTCTCATTGTTTGTCTCCCAGCAGATATCCGACCTGCCATATCAGAAAAGTCGGTTATACCGATGATAAAATGACTTAATATGGATTCGGTCAATTTAATGATCGAAACCTAATAGTTATCATAACAAAAAGCGGATGACAGGGCAAATAAATAAGGCAGAATCAATAATGATCCTGCCTTGTTCAACCTGATCGTGATTTCAGGGCGTCTTTATCTTCAGGCGCTTTTAATGTGAGACCTTTGAAAAAGCCTCATTTTTGTTCAAGTTCAAGGAAGATGAAAATTTTAACCGCAGGAATAC
>JARRRC010000017.1:0-13062 GCA_037381105.1 Desulfobacterales bacterium | reverse complement strand
TATGACACTTATTGAAAGCAGGGAAGGGGTTGATGACCGGAGGACGAGGGGGGGCCGTCTTCGCTCATAGAGCTTCGCCGAGGCAAGCCGCTTCGCTCGGAAGAGGGAAGACAGTCCGACTTCTGACCTCTTTCTTCAGCATTCCTTAATCCTTGATCCTTAATCCTTGACCCTTAATCCTTGACCCCTGATCCTTGACCCCTGGTCCTTTCACCACACTGAACACTGAACACGGTCCTCAGCTGAAATACACAATATCCTGTCGGGAAATAAAGGGACCGAAGTATTGATTACAAAAGATTCATATATATTTTAATATTTGGAACATAACAAAAGGAGACCGAATATGAGCTACTATTTCAGCAAAACTTTAAACACGTCCTTCGAAGAAGCCGTTGCAGCGGTTGCCAAAGCGCTCCAGGCAGAAGGTTTCGGAATTATGACGGAAATCGATGTGGGAAAAACCTTAAAAAAGAAGCTGGATGTTGACTTTCGGAATTACAAGATACTCGGTTCCTGCAACCCGTCTTTTGCCTATAAGGCTTTGCAGGCCGAGGACAAGATTGGAACCATGCTTCCATGCAATGTGATCGTTCAGGAAACAGCCGATGGTCATATTGAAGTCGCATCCGTTGACCCGCTTGCATCGATGAAGGCCATCGAGAATCCGCATCTTGAAGATATTGCACTTCAAGTTCAAGACAGGCTCAAAAAGATCATCGACAACCTATAGATCGTCAGGATCGCCCCGGTGGAATCCCCTTCGGGGTGTGCTTCGCACAATTTAACAGGGTGAATTTGGATCGTTGGACGGGTTCTATTTGTTCTATTGGTTTAATTGCATAGGGCATAGAGCCTTTTATCCTTCAATCCTTAAACCTTTGAGCTTTCAGTCTTGAGCTTTTTTGCCTCTTTCCTATTTTCTCTTTTCGATTTCCTTTTGTCTTTCTCCTTGCCCCCTTGAATCCTTGAATCCTTGAACCCTGTATTGAGCCTTGACAAATAAATTCATCGGTGTAAGGTAATCATATATTTCAATATTATTTATTCACTCGAAGAGAGGATGTGCGATGGACTCAAAAACCCCATTTCTCTGACAAAGAGGTGGGGCTTCTTATTTTGAAGAGATTTTTTAATAACTCGAGCGTGTTTGAAAGGAGTATCATAATGCGATTATGTTTCCAAAGGGTGAACCTATTGATCATTGCCGCTGTGGTTACCTGTCTTTTAGCCGGGCCGGTGTGGGCAGGTAAAGCAGCATCTTCCGATAAAAAGATCGCATCGGTCAACGGCAAAGCGATTTTAAAAAGCGAGATTGAACGCAGGCTGTCCGTATATAAGATGCGGGCCGCACATAAAGGCCGTCAGCTGAACGATGCAGATCTATTGACGGTTAAAAATCGGATTTTGGAAAACTTGATTGATACGGAACTGCTCTATCAACAAAGTCAAAAGCAAGGGGTTAAAGTCGACGACAAGGCGATCAACAAGAAAATTGATCAGATTAAGAAGCGTTTTCCGGACGAAAAAGCATATAAAACAACCATGGAGAGAATGCATGTTTCAGAAAAAGAATTTCGATCCGATATCGAGCGCGCCCTGGCCATTGACCGGTTGTTCGATGCCGATGTGCGCCATAAAATTACAGTCACCGAAAAAGACAGCCAGAAATACTATAACCAAAACCTGAACTTGTTTAAGCAGCCGGAGCAGGTGAAAATCAGCCAGATATGGATAAAAGTAAAGCCCGACGCCAAAGAATCCGAAAAAAATCAAGCCCGCAAGAAAATTGAGATGGTCCAAGAAAAAATCAACAAGGGCGAGGATTTCGGTAAACTGGCCAAAGCCTATTCCGAAGGGCCCAATGCCCAACACGAAGGGGCTTTTGGCTATTTCAGGCGAGGCCAGATGGCAAAGCCCATTGAAGATGCGGCCTTTGCGTTAAAGGTCGGTGAGGTCAGCAAAATTGTTGAGACAAAATTCGGGTATCATCTGATCAAAGTAATGGACAAAAAACCGGCCGGAACCGCTTCCTATAAAGATGTCCGGCCGATGATCGAGCAGCATTTAAAAAACGAAAAGGAAAAAACCGAAATCCAGGGTTATATCGAAAAGCTGAAAAAATCAGCCAATATCAAAAAATTCTATTAAAACCTGCAATAAAAATTGGCGTTCGAACAAATTTAACCGGGGACCTCTTGCCTGTCGGAGTGAAACGGAGATCCCGTTCTTTCGGGGCCTCGTCCAATTTTTCGGAGAAAAGGAGCATAGCGGATTTAACTGCGGAACCCCTGACCCCCTGAACCCTTGACCCCTCGAACCCTATAGTTTATTAGAGATGTCCGAAGACACTTATCAAAAGCTTGCAAAACATCTGGATAACCTGCCCGGCGGATTTCCTTCGACAGATACCGGCGTGGAATTTCGTATCCTAAAAAGAATGTTTACCCCTGAAGAGGCGGAATTTGCTCTGTATTTGACCTTGATTCCCGAAGAAAGCAATGTTGTGGCAAGGCGTGCAAAAATATCCGTGCAGGAAGCTTCCCGGCGATTGGAAGCCATGGCTCAAAAGGGGCTGATATACAGAACCGAGTCTAAAGGCGGTCGGCCTGAGTACATGGCCTGTTCGTATGCCATCGGCATTTGGGAGTTTCATGTGAATGATTTGGACCCGGGCCTGGCAAGGGATATGGGAGAATATATGCCGGTTCTTTTTGACCAGGCCTGGAAAAAGCCCCAATTGCGGATCATCCCGGTGAATAAAAGCTTGTCTGCCAAACTAAAGGTGATGACCTATGAAAATGCAGAGGAACTGGTAAGGCATGCCCGCAAATATGTGGTGGCGCCCTGCATCTGCCGCCGCGAGTTCAATTTATTGGGAAAAGGATGCGACAAGCCTTTGGAGACCTGCCTTATATTTGACGGCGCGGCAGAATATTATCTAAAAAATGGCATCGGCCGGGAGATCGATCAGCAGAAAACCCTGGACATTCTTAACATTGCAGAAGAGGCCGGTTTGGTGCTTCAGCCGAGCAATGGCAAGGAGGTTGTCAATATCTGCTGCTGCTGCGGAGACTGCTGCGGCGTGCTGCGGAATTTAAAACGACACCCTAAACCCGCGAGGCTGGCATCGACCCCGTTTTTTGCCGTGATCGACATTGAAACCTGCGAAGGGTGCGGCGTGTGTATCGATCGCTGTCAAATGGATGCGGTTCAGCTTGCGGATGAAAAAGCATCTGTTGATTTGGATCGATGCATTGGCTGTGGACTGTGTGTGTCGACCTGTCCCACGGATTCAATGACATTGGCTCGAAAGCCGAAACATGATCAGCCGGATATCCCCAGAAATTTTACCGGAGCGATCTTTGAATTGGGACGCGCAAGGGGTAAATTGAACGTGGGGGATTTGTTGATGATGCAGATAAAATCAAAGGTGGACAGGCTCTTGGCATCAAAATAACCCCCTAACCGAGTATTCAAAGCGTCAAAGCATCAATGGGCCGAGGAGTCAAGGATTCAGGGGTTCAAGTGAAATGCTGTAAAACTTGAGATGCTCAATGAGGGGATAAAAGCGGTTGAGTGGATGCTCAAAGCCCTGATAAAATCATTGGGAAAAAAATTCTCTCCCCCTTGACCCCTTGACCCCTGTAGTTTTGACTCTGTTTCTTTCTTGGGATAATTCAATGGAAGAAGACCTGATAGAAAAGCTTCTGGAAACATGGGGAGCAAAAGAAGATCCTAAATACAAGGAATACCCCATCCCTGTGTTAGTCGCTCTGGGCTACAAGATCGGGCACCAGTGGGCAAGCCGTCAAAAGGCGGAATATCTTCTGTCTCGATTTGAAGAATTCTATACCGACTGGATCAATGATCAACTGACAAAGCAAAGATACAACATGCTGTATGAAGCATTGGACCCTTCTTCGATTATGGCCCAAATGCCGGATACGATGAGCCCGGCCTTTGAAGATCCCAAAATTGCCGAAGCCATGCTGGAGAACTATCACTTGTTTGAAAATGGAATCGTCTGGGGACTCATGTCGGTGATGAGAAAAATAATTGAAGAGGGCGAAACAGCCTCGTAAATGGTGCCTCCAATACGATATAGAGCGGCCGGATTTACAGTAAAGGAGAATCAAAAAGCATGCGAAAGAGAAATTTTGGGTCCAAGGGGTCAAGGATTAAGGATTAAGGATCAAGGATCGAGGAAACCTGAGGACAGGAAAAGTTTGAACAGTGAACAGTGAATAGTGAATAGTAATATGTTAATATATTATGATCATTTTCGGTTTTGTTGACGCTCATTTGGGGTTATGCTGACCTACGTGTGCCCGGCCATTACACCGGCTCTGGGGCAGGATGCCATGGACTTTTACAACCAAGGCCTCAGGAGCTCTCTAACCTACAAAAAAATCGAGTACTTCACAAAGGCTCTCCAAATGGACCCGAATCTGAAGGAAGTATATGAAAAACGGGCGATCCAGTACTATTTTCGGCGATGGTTCGACAATGCCATCCAGGATTATACCAAAGTTGTAGAACTGAATCCCCTTAATGCATATGCATACCTGATGTTGGGCCGGTCCTACCTGTGGAAAGGAAAAGGCCTGGGCATTAAAGGTGAATTCAACAACATGATTTACAATATAGGTAAGAAAAAGATCCCCGAATACAGGAAATTATTGGACAGGGCCATTGAAGGCTTCAGCCGTGCCATTGCGCTCGACCCGCAACTGGCGAGTGCCTACAGCTACCGGTCCGTGGCATATCGCATCAGGGGGATGACAAAGGAGGCTTTCCGCGACTCGACCATTGCCATCCAGCTTCAGGGAGATCAGCGCAGTATTGCCAAAGCCTATGCAACCCGTGCCAGGATCTACCAGCAGATGGGCTTTCCCGAGTTATCCGAGGCTGACTTTCGCAAATCAATTGAACTGGATCCTTTTGCAGCAGACTTTCCGCCGTTACATGTTCCGCTCATCGATCCGGGCTTCGGCAGCACATCCAGCCCGGCGCCCGTTGGCCGTATGGGACTTTTAGGGATCATCATTCTCATATTTGTGGTGATTTTCAAGATGACGTTGCCGGCCCCCAAAAAAAGAGATAAGTAAAGATCTTGAAACTCATCATTTAAAGAACAGGAGATCCAATATTATGAACCTAAAGAAAATAATCGTTTGTTTCACCGGCTTGGCTGTCATTTTGGTGTTGATCGCGTGCAGTAATGGTACAGCCGGAACCGAACCGAAGACCCCGGACGATCAATCCGGCAAGATTCTGTCTCAAGCCCACGATGCAAACCCATCCGAAATCCCCGCTCACGGCCAAAACCCGCAAACCCCCGGCGGCCACGCGAAGGTGCCGTTCTCCAAGGTGAAAGTCGAAAAGTCAACCGCTCCAAACGGTTACACGGTCGCTGAACTTTTCGCGAAAGGAGCCTCCCTGAACAAACAGAAAGTAACGGTAAGGGGGCAGGTTGTGAAGGTAAACCCTAATATTATGGGAAGGAACTGGATCCATATTCAGGACGGCACCGGAGATCCTGCGAAAAATACGCATGATCTGGTGGCTACATCAGCCGATACCGCGAAAATAGGCACCATTATCTCCATTGAAGGAACTCTGGCCGCTGACAAAGATTTTGGCTTCGGCTACAAATACGATGTCATTGTCGAGAATGCAGTTCTAATGAAATGAATTATAGTTAATCAATAGGTTGAAAGGTTGAACTCAAGCTAAATAAATATCTTAATTTAAATAATATTAATGCATTAATTTCGCGAAGCGATGAGACCCTCGTCTTTGGCCACGTCGGCCGAAGACGAAGTCTGTGGAAGGCCGCCCTGTTAAATGCTGCCGATAGCAGCCCCTCCAAAGGAGGATTTAACTGGGTGCATGGGTGTCTGCTTGCCCCGTAGCTCCGGAAGATGGTACTGGGGTGGCTAATTAATAAAGGATCTCAAAATGACAATGCTGATACCGATTGAATTGATTGCGAGCAAAATTTACTTTATACGCAGTATAAACATGGATATTTAACGTATTCGAGGCATTCATTTGCAAGGCATTCAAGGGTGCAGCCGTAGTAAGCTACTGCAAGTCTTTGATAACGCGGCAAATGGACGTTTCGGATACGCCCTCAGGGTGAAATTTTTTGAGAAATTCAGCAAAATAAATTTAGGTATAAACAGCCATGATTCAACTTTAATCAAAAATGTTAATTACAAAATATTTTAATTCTCATTAGTAAAACATCTCGAAAATTTTCATTAACTATTCAGGTTAAAGTGATGTTGTATAAAGACTTGGCAAAGCTCACGGTGTTGAAACCGGTGCGCTGAACCGAGCGGTCAAACGAAACGCTGAACGCTTCCCTGAAGACTTCATGTTTCAGATTACTGCTGAAGAGGTAGAACTTTTGAGATGCCAAACTGGCATCTCAAAGCCAGGACGTGGTGGTCGCCGTTATTTGCCGGGAGGCTCATTTACACCCAAAGCGAAAAAAATCTGGGAATCCATCGCCGGCGATATTCAGTTTAAAATATTGAATAATGTCTGGTGTGTTCATTGCAGGAAGGAATCTTCCATCGGCAACCTGACCGGCAAAATCGAGTCCGGCATGTTGGTGCTGCGTGGCATTTGCACAAAATGCGGCGGTGATGTGGCACGCGTTATCGAAAATGAATGAAATTAATGGATGGTTGGACAGAATCTCGATAGCAGGCAGGGTTTCCAATACTGGCGCAGATTGGAGATCACAAATTGCGACCTCCAAAAGCGACAAATTGGTTTAAGATGTAACCCATGGCTTTAACAGAGCAGCGTGTCGATAGGTTATCAAGATTTCTTGTAGTTCTCGCGAGGCGATGACACCCTCGTCTTTGGCCACGTCGGCCGAAGACGAAGTCCGTGTTAGTCTGTGTGGGTCTGTGGCTATAAGATAGTTAAATGAATCACTATGTCAGATTATTACCACAAAAATTACCAGGCTTACCACGAAAAAACATTTTCCATTGATCCGTCATCATTTTTAAAACCTCTGGCGCAAAGGCTTCCAGCCGGGGCATTCATTCTAGATGTAGGGTGCGGCAGCGGCCGGGATTTGCTCTGGATGAAAAAGCGAGGGTTTGAGGTGATGGGGTTTGAGCAATCTCCGGGCATTGCCGAGCTTGCAAGGGACAATGCCGGATGTGAAGTCATCGAAGGAAATTTCGAGACATATGATTTTTCTTCGATTCTGGTTGACGCCGTCATGCTCGTCGGCGCCTTGGTTCATGTGCCTCACCAGCGATTTCCAGATACTTTTGAAAACATCACGTCTGCGATATCGGATAACGGACTTGTTTTAATCACGTTAAAAGAGGGTTCTGGAGACCTGAAAAATCCGGATGGCAGAATTTTCTATCCGTGGGAAGATCCAAAGGCTCGGGAAACGTTTGACACCCTTGGTTTCCAGGTGTGTGACTTTTCATCGTCTGTTTCTAAAACCGGCTCTGGTGATTTTTGGCTTAGTTATGTTCTGGATAAAATTGGGTGAGATAGCAGGGATTGAGTTAGCGAAGTTAAGCATTTACATAAAATCGAAATATCTATGTTGGAGATAATTAATGAAGGAATTGAGACAGAAACTCAGAGAATTTGTTGCAGAGCGAGATTGGGATCAATTTCATTCACCCAAAAACCTCATTATGGCTTTGAGTGTGGAGGTAGGTGAGATTGTCGAGCACTTCCAATGGCTGACCGAAGAAGAAAGCTATCAATTAAGTCCTAAAAAATCGGAAAAGATAAAAGATGAAATAGGAGATGTATTTATATATTTAACTATGTTCGCTGATAAATTTGGAATTGATCCTATTCAGGTGGCAAAGGATAAAATCGAAAAAAATCGTAAGAATTATCCAGCAAATATAGCAAGAGGCACAGCAAAGAAATATAAGGAATTGTAATATGCGCTTGTATGCAGGATCTTCGCAACAATTCATTCAAGACACAGTCACCAATCAAATTGCTGAAAAATTAAAGTCTTCTTTTTTCACTCAATTCCGTTACGAACCATCTCCTGCGGAGATTCGATCATGGCGAAATTCCTTAAGGGCCATGTGCCACACAATTGAATACGCTGACCTCCTGGATCACGGCATCATTCTGGAATACCAACTGCCTCTAAGTTCAAATCGGCTTGATTGCATGGTTTGCGGTCATGATAGTGATGAACAGCCTAATGCTGTGATTGTCGAACTCAAACAATGGGATGGATGTTCAGATGCCGATGGGAAAAATGAAGTGCTCACCTGGATTGGAGGTGCTCAAAGGGAAGTGTTACATCCATCAGTTCAGGTCGGGAAATACAAAATGTATCTTGAAGACATGCATCCGGCCTTTTATGAACCGCCGGACAAAATTAAGTTGAATGCATGTTCATACCTTCACAATTACCACTATGAAATTAATGACACTATTTATGATGATAAATTTTCTGAGGCTCTAAAACACTGCCCAACCTTCAGCGCAGATGATTTTGATGCCCTTACCTCCTTTCTGCAATCACATTTGGAAGCTGGGAACGGCTACGATATAATGAAAAGGGCTGAGGAGAATCGTTACCGTCCCAGTAAAAAACTGATGCAGCACGTAGGTAATGTAATTAAAGGAAAACGCGAATACATCCTTCTCGATGAACAGCTCATTGTTTATGACAAAGTGCTATCTATAGCCCAAAAAGGATTCCATGATCGTAAAAAGGCGGTATTGATCGTAAAGGGCGGCCCCGGTACGGGGAAATCTGTAATTGCCATAAATCTTATGGCAGACCTATTATTGAATGATTACAATGCCCATTACGCTACAGGTTCAAGGGCATTTACCACGACTTTAAGGGAAGCTATCGGAAGAAGAGGTGCCCCGCAGTTTAAATATTTTAACAGTTTTATTGGGGCAGAAAATAACTTGATTGATGTTTTGATATGCGATGAATCACATCGCATTAGAGATTACAGCTGGAGTAGATTCACTCCCATAGAAAAACGATCCAACGTACATCAAATAGAAGAACTGATTAATGTCGCTAAAGTTAGTGTCTTTTTAATTGATGATAAACAGGTCGTTCGACCTAATGAGGTTGGGTCAGTAAGCCTTATAAAAAAGTCTGCCCAAGAACACAAATATGAAGTTCACGAATATGAACTTGATGTTCAATTCAGATGTGCTGGCTCCGAGGCTTTTGTGAATTGGATTAACAACACGCTTGGGCTTGAACGTACTGCGAATGTTTTATGGAAACAGGAAGAAAATTTCGACTTTAGGATATTTAGCGATCCTTTTTCACTTGAGGATGCCATTCGTCAAAAAGTGGATAAAGGGCATACAGGAAGGATTACTGCCGGTTTTTGCTGGTCTTGGTCTAAAGAACTGAAACCGGATCGTTCTCTTTATGATGACGTTGTTATTGGAGAATATAGGAAGCCTTGGAATGCAAGGCCGGAAGCAACCCGACTTGCTCCAGGAATTCCAAAAGCGACTTTATGGGCTTATGATCCGAATGGAATCAACCAGATTGGATGCATTTATACAGCCCAGGGTTTTGAATTTGATTATGTTGGTGTAATATTTGGCAATGATTTAAAATATGATTTTGATCAACAAAAATGGATTGGATTTAAGGAAAATTCTTTTGATTCAGCAGTAAAGCGTTCAAGAAAAAGATTTGTTGATTTGGTTAAAAATACTTACCGGGTTCTTTTGTCACGCGGCATGAAAGGTTGTTATGTCTATTTCATGGATAAAGATACAGAACGATTTATTAAAAGCAGAATTGAACGTGCTCTTTTTAAAGAAGCAAAAGATGAAGTGTCAGCCCAAGAAATCTCAAAAACTTACCAGCCTTTCCGTTATTTGCCTATAGAAAAAGTGCGGCCTTTTGAAAACAGCGTGCCACTTTATGATCTTAAAGCAGCGGCCAGTGTATTTAGTGAGGAACAACAGATAGAAACAGTATTTCATGAGAATAGTTTTATTAATGTTCAAGGTTGTGAATGGGTTGAATTGCCTGAGGCTTTTCGACCACACCGAAATCTCTTCGTAGCACAAGTCGTCGGTGAATCCATGAATCGCCGAATCCCTAATGGTGCTTGGTGTCTTTTCAAACTCTTCCCTATTGGAACACGTCAAGGAAAGGTCGTTCTTGTCCAGCATCGAGAAATCCAGGATACGGATATTGGTGGTCACTTCACTGTCAAAATTTATGAAAGTGAAAAGAAAAAACAAAGCGATGGCAGTTGGCGGCATACAAAAATCACACTTCGGCCGGATTCAACATATCCAGAATACGAACCGATTATTTTAAGTGTGAATCAGGCTGAAGATTTGCGAGTGATTGCTGAGATTATAGCTGTGCTGAGTTAGATATATAAGCTTCTTATGAAACTATGGAATGGATACATTTATCAAGTAATAGATTTATAATAATATTGAAATGTTATATTAATAAATCGAGAAACAGAATATTTAAGATACTCGATTTAACTTTTAAAAAAAGGTTTTAGGATGGTTACAAAGATCCAGTTTCTATAATATAGGAGAACAAATTATTTCACTAAGTCCGACAGTCGTTGTATGGTCATTAGAAAGTTGGATAAGAGATTACAAAAACAAAGACCCAAAATTGCACTTCAGAGATAGAGAAATAATTGGAGAAAGATTAAGCGTAACAGTAATTGACAAAAATATACGGGCTGGAGAAGTACACTGGGAGATAAAGCGAGATGCTGAGGGTGCGCCAACACTTGGTGAACCGGTTATTTCAATAGAATTATTCCAGGCAAATATCTGCCTGCATATCCGATTTTCATTATTGCAGACAATCCCCCGCAACTCACATTCAGTGTATTAGTGGATAAAATTCAACCTGATAGTTTTGAGATTGGCAAAAACCTTGGTGAAGGTTATCAACAGCAACCAGAGGATTTATTCCGCCGTTCTTATGCAACGCGTGAGTTTCGCCAGAGACTACACCAAAGTTCGTTCCGAGAACGAGTACTTAGAGCATACCGGGATCAATGTGCTTTATGCAGACTTCGACACCGTGAACTGCTTGATGCCGCACACATTCTACCGGATGCGGAACCGGAAGGAGAGCCGCTGGTTTCAAACGGCCTTTCGCTGTGCAAATTGCATCATGCAGCTTTTGATCGATATTTTGTTGGTGTAAGAGATGATTATGTTGTTGAAGTTCGACCAGATATTTTGGATGAAAGCGACGGACCTATGTTAATTCATGGACTCCAGAAAATACATGGGAGCAAGATCATTGTTCCAAGGCTAACTGAGTTGCGACCCAACCCTGAATTTTTGCACGTTAGGTACGAGCGTTTTAAAGCCGCTGTATAAAAATTTGAAATCAGATCTCCAATCAGAAAAGATTCAATAATGCTTGAAGACTACCTTCAAAAATTCTCAAACTTAAGAACGGATAGAGGTCGTAATAGATAACCGGTTATGCCGTTTCTCATAATCGAAGACACCGGCGATACGGACATCTGTTTCAAAACCGTTACCACGGTTAAATATCTTTTTTACCAAATTCACTTCCTTTTCGGCGTGTTCTGATAGCAAAATATTTCTCCAGTTGACACAGCATTAAAGATTTAACATGGCACGGCAAATCGATTCTTTGCCAGGAAGATATATATTTGTTGGAACTGGTAGCCAATCGGTGATTCGTGGTGAAAATATTGCCAAGAGCAATCAATATGTTCTGATTGTATAAAAACTTTATATGTTAAGAACGTCCCCTATATTCTAAGGAAGAATTCCACAAGGCATAAAACAGCGGAGTCTTCATTCCGAACAGTGTTTATGCACATTATGAAGAAAAAATGCATGTGAATTTATAATCAAGCCGTGACGGCATGTCTACCACGACATAAAGCTTCTTTTCAGGGATGCATAACTTACTAAATATCCTCTAAAGTATTGACTGCAACATACCGAATTACAAATATAATAAAACAAAATTAAATATTTTTTATTCGTCGACAATGCGGCAAGTTTGCGAACCAATCATTGTTGTACTGAAATTCAATATGGCCAAGAAATCCGGATGGGTATGATTCCTTCGGTCTGTTAAAAGAACATTAAGTCAAGATTAAGGATTCTCATGTACCTTATATTATTTATTATTCTTATTGTATTGATACTTCAGATCCACTCCCTTCGAAAACGGATTTCCAAACTGGAAAAATTACAACAAGCCGCCGCTGTTACACCATCTCCGGAATCTGTATCTCCGTTTGAAGAAGCCGAGAAAGAAGAGCCTGCCGCTCCTGAGATAAAAGAAGAACATAAAGAGTTGCCGGAGCAAATCGTTCAACCGGAACCGGAGGAGCAGGCTGTGACATTCCGGGCTGATCATGCCACTGCGTCCGGTCCGCCAAAGGAGACTAAAAAAGAGGGTATTTACAATATCGTCACCGAAAGCATCGAAAAATGTGTCGATTATATTAAGAAGTTCTTTACTACAGGGAATGTGGTGCTGAAAGTTGGTATAATTATTCTTTTTTTCGGGGTCGGCTTTCTATTGAAATATGTCGCGCAACGCAACTTGATTTCTTTGGAATTCCGACTTGCAATCGTCGCGGCGGGTGGCCTGGCATTGCTGGTGACCGGATGGTGTTTGCGAAAATGGGCGCTTTTGTATGGCCTTGCTTTGCAGGGTGGGGGTGTCGGCATCATCTATCTTACAGTTTTTGCATCTTCCAAGCTATACCACTTGCTTCCAATTCCCCTGACGCTGGTGATCATGATTTGTCTGGTCATCCTAACGGGCGCGCTCGCAGTGCTTCAGGATTCGAAATCGCTTGCCATCTTCGGCATTGTCGGTGGTTTCATGGCCCCTGTGTTGATGTCCACAGGCGGCGGCAGCCATGTCATGCTCTTTTCATATTATTCCCTGTTAAATGCCGGGATTCTATTTATCGCCTGGTTCAGGGCATGGCGGGAACTCAATCTTCTCGGTTTTATATTTACCTTTGTCGTTTCCGCCCTCTGGGGCCATAAGTATTACCA
>JARRRC010000016.1:15535-17424 GCA_037381105.1 Desulfobacterales bacterium | reverse complement strand
GAAAATTCGCATCCGGCGAACTCTCTTCGGTTAACGCCTTTCCCTTGGGAGGAAACTGGCAAGCCGCCAGCGAACCGGAAAAAATAAAACGTTTGATCTCCAGCAATTTTGACATATCCAGAACGTTTCGTGTTCCGGTTACATTGATCTTCTCATAGGCCGGGTTTTCTTTATAGGTGAAGTCGTAGTATCCGGCCAGATGCAAAACATAATCAGCACCGCCATGATCTTTAATGTAAGAAAAAACATTCATCAAATTTTGGCGGTTTGTTATATCGACCTGAAGCCAATGGATATTGTCGTGATAGGGTATGCCGACTTCCTTTTGGCTGCGACGTGCGATGCAAAAAAGACGATATTTCCCGGATACGGCGATGACAAAATGCCTCCCGATAAAGCCGGATGCTCCGGTGACCACTATTCCCGGCAGTATTTCCTTCATTTTTACAGCCTACTCTTATATGTTGTTTTAGCGTGTAGATAAAACTGCAGCGCCATAAAAATCATCAGCCCCATAAGACCGTCGGCGATTCCGGATAATAAAACGACCCATTTAAATTCAACGGCAAAGCAGTAGATAATTAGAAAAAACGTTGCGACGGCTTTTACGAAAATTGAAAATACAATGAAATAGTAATACTTTTCAATATGGATTGCTCCCATTAAATAAACAACAAACATAAGAAGATGAAAAACACCGCCTTGGGCGGGGAAAAAGTGCCCGCAATCAGAACCGAATCCCGCAGCATGCATAAGAGCGGCTGGTTGAGCAATCAATATCAGGCCCATTGCCAGGGAATGAAATGCTACCAGCCATAGCACCGTTGAGAGCAGTCTGTTAGGATGATTAAATAATGAATTTATACCGTCAAAACTCATTATGCTCCGCATTCCGGAAAAATAAAAGTACACAAATCATCACCATAAACATTTACTATTCTATCCCATAAGATTTCAGTTTTCTTCGAAGGGTGTTCAGCCCGATGCCGAGAAGTCTTGCCGTTTGGGATTTGTTTTGGTCCGTTAGATCATAAACTTTGATAATATGTGATTTCTCTATCTCAGACAGAGGTGAAATTTTCTCGGATGTGGATGGAGTCCGGCATCTTGATATGGATCTTGGCCGTTTTAAATGTCCGTAAAGCATATCGGCCGTAACGGGTTTTCCCTGTGCCAGGTTTACCGCCGATTGGACGATTGACTTAAGTTCTCGGATATTTCCGGGATAGTCGTATTCCATGAGCAAACACGCGGCATCATCAGCGATCATTCCGTCTTTCCCCGCGTAATCTTTTAAAAATTTATCTGCCAAAAGCAATATATCCTCTTTCCTTTCTCTTAAAGGCGGCAAGTGAAGCCAACCGCCCCGGATGCGGTAGTATAAATCTTTACGAAAGGCTTTCTTCGCCATCAGTTTTTCGAGATTCTCGTTGGTGGCCGCGATGAATCGAACATCCACCTTTTGTTGGCTGCTGGCTCCCAGTTTAAAATATTCTCCATCCTGTAAAACACGCAGCAGCTTCCCTTGCAGTTCGGGTTTTAAGTTCCCGATTTCATCCAGAAAAAGGGTTCCATGATGGGTATATTCCAGATAACCGCGGCGATGGTCTTGGGCACCGGTAAACGCACCTTTGGTATGTCCGAAAAATTCCGCTTCAAACAGACCGGCGGTAAGCGATGCCATGTTGACCGGCGTAAAGGTGGCCCCGGCCCTGGGGCTTGCTTTGTGAATGGCCCATGCAAGGAGCTCTTTGCCGGTTCCGCTTTCGCCGGTGATTAAAAGCGGGACATCGCTTCCGGCATGAAGCTCCGCTTCCTTTAAGATCCTTATCACTTTGGGTGATCGTGTGATAATCGGTTTAAAAGGTTCAGCATTTTTTAAACGGGGC
>JARRRC010000016.1:14731-15507 GCA_037381105.1 Desulfobacterales bacterium | reverse complement strand
ATCTTCCCGGGATACCGGCTTTACCAGATAGTCATATGCCCCTTTTTTCAGACACTCCACGGCAATTCGAGCTTCATTAACGGCGGTGACCATGACACACTCGGTTTTTGGGCTAATATTTTTTATAATTTCAAGAAGGTTTAGCCCATCGATCCCAGGCATGGTCATATCGATCAATGCAATATCAAAATCTTCTCCTTGTTCAATCAAAGAAGCGGCATTTAGGGGGTTATCTTCCGTTCGAATATTTTGAAATCCCGAATTCAAGAGATACCCCTTTAAAATTTCAAGAAAATCGAGGTCATCATCAATGACGATTACTTTATACTCCATAGCGATTCTTCCAAAAAGGACCATTCCAAAATGGCATGGCTTTATTTCAAATGATGGATTGAACAGGATCTATATGTATCACATATGCCAAATTGGCACAATATCTGAATCGAAGCGGGTTCATAAAAACGCTGTCAATCAAAACGGCAAGTTTTATAATCAATTGTAATTACATTTATAATTATTCTTTTTGTCAAATGTTATATTCCGGCACGATTGTTGCTCAAGTCAAAAACAAAGACATCTTACCCCTCGCCGCAGAGGCACAGAGGACGCAGAGAATTGTATTTAATGTTTCGCGCTTCGCCGAAACGGTTCGTTCATGCAAAGCTTTAACAGGGCATCGGAAACGAAAAATGCTGCAAACCGTATTGAATGGAGCGCAAAAAGTCCTACCCACAAAGAAGATTGAATTTGATGCCAAATAATTAAGGTGAACCACT
>JARRRC010000016.1:0-14671 GCA_037381105.1 Desulfobacterales bacterium | reverse complement strand
GCCCGCAGCTTCCAAGGGGCAAAGCAAAATCCACTTATCTCTGCGTCCTCTAAGACTCTGTGGTTTGAGAAGATAAAGCTGCAAAGATCGGAGGTAATCACATGCAATTAAAGCGGAAATTCGATGCAGGGGAATTTGCCGTCCTTGCGGAAATGGAACCCCCAAAGGGGGTGGACGTCTCTACAATGACAACCTGTGCCTTGAGAGTCAAAGGCGAGGTGGATGCCTTTGTGGTTCCGGAAATGAGCAATGCCGTCATGCGGATGAGTTCGCTCGGAGGTGCGGGTGTTCTGCAAGCAAAAGGGATGGAGACGGTTATGCAGCTCAATTGCAGAGACCGGAACCGGATCGCTCTCCAGGCGGATCTTCTGGCGGCCTATGCATGCGGAATTCGAAATGTCATGGCGGTCACCGGAGAAGATCCCAGCTTTGGAGACCATTTTCAGGCAAGATCGGTGTATGACATCGATCTGTTGGAACTGCTCGGAGCGATCAAACAACTTCGGAAGGGGAAGGACATGGCCGGGATTGAGCTCTCGGGCGCTCCTGAATTTGTGGTCGGTTCGACGGTGAATGCCGGTGCCAAAGGAAAATCTCCGGAACTGGTGATTGAAGAGATGAATAAAAAGATTGAGGCAGGGGTCCAATTTTTCATTTCTCCGCCGTTATTTGATCTTTCGGCCATCGCACCGTTTTTGAAACGGATAGACATCCAAAAAACAAAAATCATCCCGACGGTGTTGCTTCTCAAATCTCTGGGAATGGCCCGTTATATTATGCGGAATGTGGATGATGTTTATGTGCCGGATTCATTAATCGACCGCATTCAAAAATCTCCGGACAAAGTTCGCGAATGTACCCTGATCGCGTCGGAAATGGTCTCTTCATTAAAGCATGAAGGATTCAGCGGGGTCCATATCGCAACCCTTGGATGGGAACATAAACTCCATGAAATACTTGAGAGAATATAAGGATGAATAAAATGGAGCAGACAAACGATCAAAAGAAAAACAATGCCGCCACAACACAACAAAAAAACCTTGTCGGCTCGGTCATGGTGCTTGGAGGCGGCATCGCCGGCATGCAGTCCGCGCTGGATCTTGCCAATTCCGGTTATTACGTGTTCCTGGTCGAAAAGTCTTCAGCCATCGGCGGGCTCATGTCCCAGCTTGACAAAACCTTCCCTACCAATGACTGCGCCATGTGAATTATTTCGCCCAAACTGGTCGAGGTCGGCCGGCATTTAAACATAGAGCTTTTAACCCACACGGAACTTTTGGATCTAAAAGGCGAACCCGGACATTTTTCGGCACGCATTCTGAAGCATCCTCGATATGTCGATATTGCCAAATGCACCAGTTGCGGTGAATGTATCAAAGTATGTCCCATCAACGTTTCCGATGATTACAACGAAGATCTTTCGGAACGCAAGGCCATTTATAAACAGTATGCCCAGGCGATTCCCGGCGCATTTGCCATTGCCAAGCGTGGAACATCCCCGTGCAGAGCCGCCTGCCCGGCCCACGTGAGCGTCCATTATCGGTGCCGGCCCCGCAGGACTGACCTGCGCTTATTTTTTGGCCATTGAAGGCTATCGAGTGACGGTATTTGAAAAGTATCCGGTGCTTGGCGGTATGCTCACCGTGGGGATTCCTTCCTATCGCCTTCCCAGAGACATCATCGATGCGGAAATTCAAGTCATAAAAGACCTTGGAGTACAATTCAAAACCGGGGTTGAAATCGGAAAGGACATCACCGTAGCGAAGCTTAGAAAAGAGGACTACAAAGCGATCTTTCTGGGGATCGGTTCCCATGAATGCAAGCTGCTGGGTATTGAAGGAGAAGATCTTGAGGGGGTCTATCCGGGTGTCGATTTTTTAAGAGAAGTCAATCTGGGCAATCGGATTTCTCTGGGGGAACGTGTTGCGGTCATCGGCGGCGGCAATGTGGCCATGGATTCTGTGAGAACGGCACTTCGGACCGGATCTTCAAAACCGTTTGTCATTTATCGGCGAAGTCTGGAGGAGATGCCGGCCAGCGAAGAGGAAATTGAAGAATGCCGTGAAGAAGGCATCGAGATCATGACCCTTACCCATCCCATCCGTGTTGTATCGGAAAACGGGAAAGTCAAGGCTGTCGAATGCATAAAAATGGAACTGGGTGAACCGGATGCCAGCGGCCGGCGCCGTCCCGTGCCGGTAGAAGGCTCCGAATTTAAGATTGAGATCGATGCACTGATTCCGGCCATCGGTCAGGAATCCGACTGGGCGTGTCTGACCGATGAGTGCGCCTGCACCCTCAGCGACTGGGGAACCCTGCATGTCGATTCCGGCACGTTTCAGTCCGATGATCCGGACATTTTTGCCGGCGGTGATGCGGTTACCGGCCCGGCAACAGTTGTGGAAGCGATTGCCGCCGGAAAGGAAGCCGCCGTTTCCATTGACCGTTTCATTCGCGGAGAAGATCTGAAAGAAAACAGGGATAAGGAATGGAAAGGGATAAAGGATGTTCCGACCAAAGGATATGATTCCATTCCCAAGGAGAAAATGCCGTGTTTGTCTCCCGAAAAACGAATGAAAAATTTTAACGAAGTCCAGTTGGGGTTCAGTCAAGAACAGGTGCACAAGGAGACACAAAGATGCCTGGCCTGCGGTATTTGCTCCGAATGCTATCAGTGTGTGGCTGCCTGCCTGGCTCAGGCCATTGATCACGACCAAACTCCTGTGGAACAAGAGGTGGAAATCGGTTCCCTGGTCCTTTGTCCGGGGAGTCAGCCGTATGACCCTTCGGAACTTGAACAATTTTATCATTACAAAACAAATCCCAACGTGGTGACCAGTCTTGAGTTTGAGCGTCTTCTCAGCGCGTCCGGTCCGACCATGGGCCATCTGGTACGGCCTTCCGATCACAAAGAACCGGAGAAAATCGTCTGGCTTCAGTGTATCGGCTCGCGGGATACCAACAAATGCGGCAACGGATACTGCTCCTCGGTTTGCTGCATGTATGCCATCAAGGATGCGATGGTGGCAAAGGAACATTCCGGCGGCAATCTCGATTGTGCCATTTTTAACATGGATATCCGAACCTTTGGGAAGGATTATGAAAAATACTACCTTCGGGCAAAAGATAAGGACGGCATCCGGTTTGTTCATGCACGGGTTCATACCATTGACGAAATCGGGGAGAACAAGGATCTCCGCCTTCAGTATGTGGATACTGCCGGTGAACTCCATGAAGAGATCTTCGACATGGTTGTTCTCTCGGTGGGCCTTAAAATAGCCGACTCGACGGCTGAGTTGGCCAAGCGATTGAAGATTGATTTGGACAAATACAACTTTGCGGTAACGCAACCATTTACGCCGGTGGAAACATCCCGTCCGGGAGTTTACGCCTGCGGTGTTTTCCAAGAACCCAAAGATATTCCGAGTTCCGTTACCGAGGCAAGTGCGGCCGCATGTCTTGCCGGGGGTTTTTTAAACCAAGCCCGCAACAGTCGAACGGTCAGTTTAAAAATTCCGGAAGAAATCGACGTAACAGGCCAGGAACCGCGAATCGGGGTCTTTGTCTGTAACTGTGGGATAAACATCGCCGGCATTGTTGATGTCAACGGGGTACAAGAATACGCCGAAACATTACCGCATGTGGCGTACGCCGGACAAAATCTGTTTACATGTTCCCAGGATTCCCAGGAACAGATGAAGGAAATCATTAAAGAAAATCGCCTCAACCGGATTGTGGTTGCGGCATGTACACCGAAAACCCACGAGGCCATATTTATGGATACTTTAGAAGCATGTGGGTTGAATAAATATCTTTTTGAAATGGCCAACATACGTAACCAGGGGTCGTGGGTCCATTCCGACGCTCCGGAAAAAGCTTCGGAAAAGGCAAAACATCTGGTTCGAATGGCGGTTGCCCGAGCGGCAATGCTCCATCCGCTGCGTGAAAAAAAGATTCCGGTGATTCAAAGGGCGATGGTAATCGGCGGCGGAGTGGCCGGAATGAATGCTGCGCTGGGGCTGGCCGACCAGGGCTTTCCTGTGGTTCTGCTTGAAAAGGAAGAAAAGCTGGGCGGCATGGCCAACCGTCTCACAAAGACGATTGAAGGAAGGGATATCGGAACTTATCTGGAAGGACTGATCGAAAAAGTTGCTTCCCACCCTGATATCCAGGTGCTGACCCGATCGCTGGTTGTCGGTTTTTCCGGATTCAAAGGCAATTTTACTACCGAAGTGCTGGTGGGACCGGGGATGTATGAGCGAAAGATCGATCATGGGGTTGTTGTTCTGGCCACCGGTGCTACGGAATACCGCCCGGAAGAATTTCTTTACCAAGAGAATGAAAACGTAGTGACACAGCTTGAGCTGGCCCAGCGGTTAAAAGAAAAAGGGGGAAAAGACTTAAATCGGGTGGTCATGATCCAGTGCATCGGATCCAGAAACGAAAAGAATCCGAACTGCTCCAGGATTTGCTGTCAGAGCGCCGTCAAGAACGCGCTTCATATTAAAAAACTTCAGCCGGATGCCGACATTTTCATTCTATACCGGGACATCAGGATGTATGGGCTTTTGGAAGACTATTATACTGAAGCAAGAAAACAAGGGGTTATTTTTTCCCGGTATCATCCCGAAGATCCGCCGACCGCGAAATCATCGAAAAACGGGGTGACGGTGACTTTCAAGGACCCCATTCTGGGTCGAACCCTTCAAGTCCATGCCGATCTACTGGCACTCAGCGCAGGGATGGTGGCGGAAGATACCGAGGAACTGGCATCCATCGTAAAACTGGCCAGAACACCTGAAGGTCATTTCATGGAAGCCCATGTCAAGCTGAGACCGGTGGACATGGCAACCGAGGGAATTTTTGTCTGCGGAACCGCCCACAGTCCCAAGTTGCTTCATGAATCGATCTCTCAGGCCTTTGCCGCAGCTTCAAGGGCTGCAACATTTTTATCCCAGCCGCAATTGACGTTATCGGCGGTCACGGCGCAGGTCAATGCGGATCTTTGCGCGTCATGTTTGATCTGCGTTCGGTCCTGTCCCTATCAGGTTCCGAGGATCAACCCGGACGGCGTCAGTGAAATCGATATTGCTTTATGCCACGGATGCGGCGTTTGTGCGGCTGAATGTCCGGCCAAGGCCATAGAACTCAACTGGTATGAAGACATCCAGATCATGAGCAAAGTCGATGCGCTGCTCGAAGGCGTTATGTAATGGTTATGTGAATCAACAATAATCAATCATCAATCATAAATCCAAAGGGGGGTATGATGAAGGAAGATTTTGAACCGATTATTATCTCGTTTTGCTGCAGTTTCTGAGGGTATACGGCTGCGGACCTGGCAGGTTCCATGAGGCTGCAATATCCGACGGATATTAAAATCATTCTTCTTCCTTGCACCGGCAAACTGGATGTTCTTCATATCCTTCATGCTTTTGAAAAAGGAGCGGACGGCGTATATGCGGTGGGATGCATGGAAGGAGATTGCCATTATAACAGCGGTAACCTCAGAGCTCGAAAGCGGGTGGAGCAAGCGCAACATATTCTGGATACCATCGGTATCGGGGGAGAGCGAGTACAGATGTATAACCTTTCATCCAGCGAGGGACCTCGATTTGCTCAGATTGCCGTTGAAATGGACGAAAGGATCAAAAAATTGGGACCCAATCCCATCAAACGGGCCAAAAACAGGGCCGCATAAAGCCGTTGAAAGTTTTCAATCTCGGCATACTTTGGATTGTTAAAAATATCGACGCTTATTGCATGATGAAATATTTACCGAAAGAGAGGTCGTATGATTGTTGCAGACAAAAAACCCATTGAAGAAATTATAGAAGAAATCAAAGCACATGATAAAATCTTGATTCTCGGCTGCAATGAATGCGTGACGGTCTGTGAGGCAGGGGGAAAGAAAGAAGTCGGGGTTCTGGCGTCTGCCCTTAGAATGTATTTTTTAAATCAGGGTCGTAACGTCAAAATTGATGAAGTGACTCTGGAACGGCAGTGCGATCATGAATACCTTGAAGAGATTCGCGACAGGATGGATCAGTATGACGCCGTTGTCTCTTTGGCGTGTGGTGTGGGGGTCCAGTTTATGGCTGAAAAATATCATAACACACCCGTCTATCCCGGCGTAAACACCTGTTTTTTAGGCGCCACCGAGAAACGGGGCTTGTGGACGGAACGGTGCCAGGCCTGCGGTCAATGCATTCTGGCGAGTACCGGTGGAATCTGTCCGGTTTCCCGTTGTGCCAAACGCCTCCTGAACGGACCGTGCGGCGGTTCCGTCCGCGGCAGTTGCGAAATAAACAAGGAAATCGACTGTGCCTGGCAATTGATTGTCGATCGTCTCAAGGCACTCAACAGGCTCGATGATTATGAAAAGGTCTGCTCCTTAAAGGATTGGTCCTTCGATAGGGCCGGGGGACCCAGAAAAGTTGTCAGGGAGGATGTGCAGCAATGAAAGTAAAGACACCCAGTAAGTTGGAGAAGATTCTGGCCGCCGGCCATTTGGCCGTTACGTCCGAATGCGGGCCGCCGAGGGGAAGCGATCCCGTGGTTATCGAAAAAAAGGCCAAGCTCATCAAAGATTACGTGGATGCCATTAATATCACGGACAATCAAACGTCCGTCACCCGTATGTGCAGCCTGGCCGCTTGTATTCGTCTTAAGATGATGGGCCTTGAACCGGTACTGCAAATGGTGACCCGAGATCGAAACCGGATCGCCATACAGAGCGATATCTTAGGAGCGGCTTCATTTGACATTTACAATATTCTTTGTCTTTCCGGGGATCACCAAAGTTTCGGTGACTGCCCGACCGGCCAGAACGTTCATGACATCGACTCCATGCAGTTGATTCAAACCGTTCGACACATGCGTGACGACGGAAAATTTCTGGGGGGAGACGATATCAGCCGACCGCCTCAATTGTTTGTAGGGGCTGCGGCCAATCCGTTTGCCGATCCGTTTGAAATTCGTGTTCCTCGGCTGGCCAAAAAAATCGCCGCCGGCGTCGAATTCATACAAACCCAGTGCATATACGATATCGATAAATTTGAGCTCTGGATGAAAATGGCCGGAGATCGGGGGCTGTTAGACAAGGTTTATATTTTGGCAGGCGTGACGCCGTTTAAATCCGCAGGAATGGCACGGTATATGAAAAATAGAGTCCCGGGCATAGAAGTGCCGGATGAAATGGTCAAGCGGATGGCCGACACGCCGAAAGAAAAACAACCCGAGGAGGGCATCAAAATCTGTATTGAAACCATTCAGCGACTGAAAGAAGTGGAAGGGGTTCGCGGCTTTCATGTCATGGCCATTGAATGGGAAGAAAAGGTTCCTGAAATCGTGGAAAAATCCGGCCTCTATCCCAGACCGAACGCGGGTTGATGTTGTGCTCATCTATGTTCGGAGCTTGGCAGTCAAAGAACAGGGCCGAAGAAACACCGTTTGATTCAAAAATTAAAAACAAAGTGCAAAGCTCACAAAAGAATGATGAAAAATCGTCGTTTAATGGGTTGGGCGGTCAATGACAAATGACCGGCGACCAATATAAAGGAGGTTTACAATGAATGAAAAGAGAAGAATTTTAGTCGTCGATGATGAGCCGGATTTCTGCTCGATAGTGCAGGGTCAACTGGAAAAAGAAGGCTTCGAAGTCGAGTTGGCTTATAACGGTATTGAAGGACTGGAGAAAGTTCAGGCCAATCCGCCGGATGCCATTGTCCTGGATGTGATGATGCCTGAAATGGACGGATACGAAATGTGTAAAAAATTGAAAGCCGACGAAAAATGCTGCAATATTCCCATTATTCTTCTGACGGCTGTTGCATCGCACGTTACGTCGACCCGATATACCCACCGGGACGGAATGAGCACCGAGGCGGATGACTATATCGCCAAACCGGCGTCGGCAGAGCAAATATCGGAAAGCATTAAACGGCTTCTCGCCTGATCGAGCAACCAGTAGCTGTACGATGTATGTGAAAGACCATCTTCAATTGAAGATGGTCGATATTCAATGCCCGATTTTCAATCGCCGATCTTCAATTTAAAGGAGGGGATAATGTCATCCCGAACCATCGAGATTAAAGGGAAGAAAAAAAGTACGTTCAAAGATCATGTGATGTCGTTGCTCCCCGAAGGCGGAAATCTTAATCTTTGTCTGACCTGCGGGCTTTGCTCTTCCGGTTGTCCGGCGGCCGGCCTTGAAGACATGGATCCCAGAAAACTTCTTCGAATGGCTTCTCTCGGCCTTGACGACGAAATTGTAAATTCAAACTGGGCATGGATGTGCACGATGTGCACCCGGTGTACGTATGCATGCCCCATGAAGATCGACATTGCGGGCCTGATTTTCAATATTCGCACGAACTGGCCCAAAGAAGACCAGCCAAAGGGAATTCGAGGTTCCTGCGAAATGGCCATGAAGAACGAGACTTGCAGCGCCATGGGAGCCACCGAAGAAGACTGGCGATTTGTCGTGGAAGATGTTGCAGAAGAAGTACGGGAGACCCAATCCGGTTTTGAAAATCTTCAGGCACCCATGGATAAGGAAGGTGCCGATTTCTTCTTGAATCAAAATTCACGGGAACCGGTCACAGAGCCGGACGAAATGGTTCCCTTATGGAAGATCCTGCATCTTGTCGGTGCGGATTGGACATACGGCTCCAAAGGATGGGCTGCCGAAAACTACTGTCTCTTCTGTGCGGATCTGGAAAACTGGGAAAATATCGTTCGCGTAAAAGCCAAGGCCGTGGATGCTCTCAAATGCAAGGTCTGGCTCAATACCGAATGAGGACATGAACTTTTTGCAGTCCGGGTCGGACTGCAAAGATTCAACATTGATCATAAATTTGAGTGTAAAAGCATCATTCAGTATTATGCAAAATGGATCCGCGAAGGAAAGCTGAAAGTAAACTCCGACTGGAACAAGGATCTGAAGATCAAATTCACGGTACAGGACCCGTGTCAACTGGTTCGAAAAAGCTTCGGCGATGCAGTGGCGGAGGATATGCGATATGTTGTAAAATCGGTGGTAGGCGAAGAGAACTTTGTGGACATGCAGCCCAACAGATCCAATAACTACTGTTGCGGCGGCGGCGGCGGTTACCTTCAGTCGGGTCTTCCCGAAGCCCGCAGATATTACGGCAGGCGAAAGTTTGAACAGATCATTCAGACCGGCGCCGATTACTGTTTGACACCGTGCCATAACTGCCACGCTCAAATTCACGATCTCAAAGAACATTACGGCGGGAAGTATCATACGATCCATTTATGGACCATCATCTGCCTGTCCCTGGGAATTCTCGGTGAAAATGAACGTGAGTATCTCGGGCCGGATTTGGCCGAGTTCGGCTTATAATCGGCTTTTGTACCATATAACCTGCAACGGGGTACCGGCGCAGGTTTTTTGTCTAACCAGTGTTCAACCATAAATGGCTCTTTTTGTCCTGATCTACGTTCTCCGCGGGTTTCCGGCTGCGGCGTACGGGCGTACGCCTCACCGAAAACCCTTGTGCGGCCTTGATCAGAACAAAAATTGCTCATTTCTGAATTGGACACTCTTTGTGTTCATTTTGAAGTTATGGATGGACACGAACTAAAGAGATGTAATCCGATGCAGGTATATTGCATATTGGGCGATGAACGGGTCATGCGTTCAAAGTCGCCGATCATATTTTCCAGGGTGTTGAAGCGGATCGGATTAAAAGGAGCCTATGTGCCGTTCAGAGTCGATCCCAACGGGATCGGTTCGGCAATGCAAAGCATAAAAGTTTTGAATATCGCCGGCGCGAGCATCACCATACCGTTTAAAGAGAAAGTCATACCGTATTTGGATATTCTTTCAGAGGGCGCGAACATTATCGGCGCCATCAATACCATCGTCCGAAACGGTGTTATACTCAAAGGGTACAACACCAACGCCATCGGTTTTATGGACGCACTGAATGATTCAGGGGTTGATGTCGAAGGAAAATCGGCTTTGGTTTTTGGAACCGGGGGAGCCGCCAAAGCCATTGTATTTATTTTAAATTGGCTGAGAACGACTTCTATTTTCGTTGCCGGCCGCAACAGAGAAAAAGCCCTTCAAATCGTAAATCGTTTCGGAGGAGAAGCAGTGCCCCTTTCTAACCTCGCGGATCGAACCCTTTCCGTAGACATCGTCGTCAATGCCACATCGGTTTCAAGTCCGGACGAGTGTTCGAAAATGGGAGCCTTGCTTAAAGAAGTTCACCTGAAGAATTGCGAGCTGGTTGTCGATTTGAATTATGGCCGCAGTGAAAATTTCTGGCAGAAATTGGCGCATCGAAACGGTTCGCGGTTCATTGACGGCCTTTCTTCACTTGCATTTCAATGTCGGCGAACCCTGGCGCTATGGACGGGCATTCAGGTGCCGCCCGAAGAATTTTTAAAGGCCCTTGAAGATAATTTTTAATTATTAATTAATGCTTAACCGGAAGCAAGACGGTAAATGCGCTCCCCTTTCCGAATTCGCTCTCGACATCAATAATACCGCCCATGGAATCGAGAAGCCCCTTGACAATGGGGAGTCCAAGACCGGTTCCGGTAATATATCGGGTTTTATCGTCTTTGACCCTGAAAAATCTTTCAAAAATCTTATCCAGGTATTTGTCTGAGATTCCGAATCCATTGTCTTTAATTCTCACGCGAATGTTGATTCCCGCCATATCGACCATGACGTTGATTTCTCCACCCTCCTGGGTATAGTTGATGGCGTTGGAGATGAGATTTCCAAAAATACTTTCAAGGGCGATGGGGTCGGCGGTCAGTTCGGGAAGTGCATGTTCCGGAAGCGAAAGGGTAAGAGACTGGTTCTTTTTTTGGGCTGAAGTTTTCAGAAATTCGATAATATTTTTTAGGATCTCCTCGAGTCGAACCGGCTGAGGCGCATGGCAGATAATCCCTTCTTCGATACGGGACAAATCGAGCAAATCCCCGATCAGTGAAATCAAGCCTTTGGTTTTTTCCCGGGCTCTGGCGAGAATGTGCTGATCCTGTGTCGTATCTTCATCCACCATGTCACGGATAACAACGGCCAATTGTTCATGGATGGTGGACAACGGCGATCGCAATTCGTGTGAAACCTTTGCAACAAACTCTGATTTGAGCTGGTCCAGAAGCTTCATGTCGGTAATATCGACAACATTGAGAACCGCTCCAAGGCACTCTTTTCTTTCACCCAAAACCGGTTGTCCTCTGGCCATCATATATCTATTGTCTTCGAGAGAAAACTCGAGGTCCGGGATATCGTCATAATCCACATGTTTTCCTTGTGAAATTTCCTTGACCATGCGGCAGATCTTTTCATCGGGCAAATAGTCATTAATTAGGCCTCCGGCTTTATGGCGGGAATCGAGCCCGATGAGCTGTCTGAAAGCAGGATTCATCAAGACCACATGGCCTTTGGGATTGGTCACCACAACCCCGCTGGGAAGCGATTCCACAATAGTGCGTACGCGGCTTTTTTCCGTATCCAGGTCGTACAACGTCCTGTTTTTTTCCTTTTCGAGTCTTTGTGCTTCTTGAATAAAACAAATTTTTTCCCAAGCGCGGTTGACGACAATCCGAAGCTGATCCGGTTCAAAGGGCTTGGGAATGAAATCATAGGCACCCTGTTTCATCGCTTCGATGGCGGTTTCCACCGTCGCATATCCTGTGATTACGATGACTTGAATGGTGTCACTCAGCTTGCGAATCCGTTTCAAAACCTCCAGCCCGTCCATTCCGGGCATCTTCAGGTCCAGCAGCACGATGTTGATTTTTTCTTTGTCCAAAATATCCAAAGCTTCGCTTCCATGGGACGCCTTCAAGACCTGAAAACCGGCGCGAACGAGGATACGTTCGGATGCATCACGAATGTCCTGCTCATCATCTACAACCAATATCGTAGCGTCAGGTCCTATTTCCACTTTTGTCTCCTTTATCAGCGCATTCTTTTAAGGAAAAATTCAAGCTTGTCTGAAGCATTCAATTTTCAAGGCAATAATCACTTACGTTTTTTTCGTACCAATGGGAAGCTCTATCGAAAACGTCGTTCCTTCCCCGACAATACTTTCGGCTCGGATACGACCTCCGTGATTTTGTACGATTCGGTAAGCCAAGCTAAGTCCCAACCCGGTTCCCTTTCCTTCTTCTTTGGTGGTGAAAAACGGCTCGAAAATGTGGGGCAGATTTTCTTGGGATATCCCCGGTCCTGTATCGGATATCTCGATGCAGACCTTGTCGCTGCCCGGCAGCAAGAAGCTCTTAATGGTAAGCATCCCTTTTCCCTCCATGGCTTGGGCTGCATTGAGAATGATATTCATGAACAAATGATACAGCTGCTGGATGTCTGATAGCACGGGAGGAAGAGATGAAACCATTTCTTTTACGATGTCGATATTGTGAAACAAGGTCTGACTCTCCAACAAAAAAAGGGTGCGGGTGAGCGCCCGGTTGATATCATGGGGACGCATCAGGTGCCGCGTCTGCCGGGTAAACTCAAGGAGTTCTTTTACTGTATCCCGGCATCGATTAGCGTCCCTCAAGATTCTATTCAGGTCTTCTTTAACGCCGTTCTCTACATCATATTCTTCAAGGATGAGTTTGGCGAACAGGGTGATCCCTCCAAGGGGATTGTTAAGCTGATGCGCCACTCCGGCGGCGAGCTTCCCGAGAGAAGCCATTTTTTCCGCTTGCAGAAGTTGAAGTTGTGTTTTACCAAGCTCTTCTTTCATTCGAAGCTCTTCACGAAGATCGTGAAAAAAACCGATGGTGGCGACCTCCCTTCCGTTTTCGTAAACGATGGCGGCATTTAAAAAAATGGGAATAATTTCTCCGTCTTTACTGATGACATCGACTTGATAGGATTGAAGTTTTCCTTTGCCGCCATGTTCGTTGCTTCGAAGATTTCGCATGACCTCATAGGCATTGTTGTCGGGATAGATGTCCCGGACATTGAGATGATGGAGGGCTTCATCCACCGAATAGCCGAAAACCTTGGTCGCGGCATCATTGAAGATGAGAATCTTTCCACTGCTGTCCGACGCAATGACGCCGTCTACGGCACTTAGAATAAGGTTCCGCAAAAAGGCATTGGTCCGTTGAAGTTTTTCTTCCAAGCCTCCCCGGGTGGGAAGATCAAAATCCATGCTGACAAAGGCTTCGATTTCATCCCCGGAATAAATGGGATAAGCAAAATAACACGGCATTTCATTTAGATCCAATGTATTTTCAGGTTTGGGCATAAGGGTGGGTTTGCGCCTTTCTATGGCTACTTTCACCGCACAATTTTCACAAGGATCCTGCCGCGCATAAAACACTTGGTGACAGCATTTCCCGATGACTTCAGATTCTGTTGTACCATTTAATCTGCAGTTGGCGGCAAGTATTTTGAATTCCGGAGAAACCACAATAAATCGTCTTTTAAAAGCGCCAATGGCCTTGAGTAAATATTCTTTTTCTCTTTCTATGCCCATAATGTGTTTGATATAAGTGCACGTATTTCGATCGAATTCGTTTACATTAAGATGAAGGTATCCGTAACGTTTATGATATTAATCAATGAAATCGAAAGGTTGAATTTTTCCATATATCTTTAATAAACCATGACCCGGCATTATAAGTCAACGGCGGACTTTTAATTGTGCCTTTAAAAAGCAATTTGAAAAACAACAAATGTATATTTGGAGGAAAAGTTCGCAATTGACCATATATGTTACATTGTGGGATTTTGTCAATAGAAAGATATTTTGTGAGTCATTTGGGCTTGTTGTGTTAAGGCCGAAAAAATGTTGGATTTTAGCCGATACAACCGTTTAAATGATGAACAAATCATTCGGTTTCAGATTCATCGGGCTCTTTTCCATGTTAGGATAATCCGGTCTGGGTCCGGGTATCGTCGTATTATCATTGACGGTCATTCCACGGCGTGGCATAACTATATTACAAGCCATAGACGGTTTTTGATTTAAAGAAATATTTATTTACAAACTTGGAAAAAGAAATTTTCCACTTTTTTTAAAAGAGGCTGTATGACCAAAAAAGAACTTAAAGACCGTAGCACCGTAAAAAAGGAGACCATGTGGATGGTCTCTTCATTGGCCTTGGTGGTGGGTTTTTTAGCCGGCGTCGTTTTCGGCGTTTATAAATCCGAAACCGGCAGGCCGATGCAAAACCCAATGCTTTCCCAGCCGGCTGAAAAAGAACAGGGGGTTTCAGTAGAAAAAGCCGCCCAAATTTTTGAGCTTGAAAAAAAGACTCAAGAAAACCCGAAAGACGTTGCTGCATGGACAAATTTAGGGAATCTGTATTTTGATACCGGGAACTATAAAAAGGCGATCGCGACATATACCAAATCGCTGGCATTGAATCCGAACAATGCCGATGCAATGACCGATTTAGGGATCATGTATCGCCGAACCGGTCAACCTCAAAAAGCCATAGAAGCATTCGATAAGGCGGCGAAAATAGATCCCCGCCAAGAAGCCGCGCTTTATAATAAAGGCATCGTGCTCATGCATGACTTAAATGACATACCCGGCGCGATTAAAGCATGGGAAGAGCTTGTCAAGCGGAATCCCGCGGCGACTTCGCCGACCGGACAACCCATAAAAAAACTGGTTGAAAAATTAAAAGCAAGTATAAAAAAATGAAATATTGGATA